>CAJXXT010000052.1 GCA_913063495.1 uncultured Gammaproteobacteria bacterium
TCAAGAGAGCGCGAATTATACAGCGACTTCTCTTTCCGTCAATGCTTTATTTCAGTTATATTTCAAACCTTTATAACGCAACTTCGAACGCTCGCTTTCTGGCTTAACGCCTGATGCTTTCCGTTCGAAGTGGGGCGCATTATAGAGAATAAGGAGGTGTCGTCAATGGGTTTTTTCTGTTTTTATTGGATCTATAAAGTGGGTTGATTACAACGAGTAGGTAACGCTCAATTTCATCAATTCACGGTACAAAAATGCCGAGCAAAGCCCGGCATTTATTAAAACAAAACATTCTTTATCAAAGCAAAGCGCCTACTACACCACTTCTCACCGAATTTATTTAGTCACAGTCACCTGGGCAAACTTCTTTTTACCCGCCTGACACACATACACCTCTCCGGGCAAAAGTTTATAACCTGGATCCTTCACAGGCTCACCATTCACCCGAATGGCACCCTGCTTTAACATACCTTTCGCCGCACTTGCCGAAGCAACAATGCCCGCCTCCCGAGCAGCAGTTATAATAGGCACCCCTTCATCACTTTCAGCAACCAGGGTTATCTCCGGCATATCATCTGGGGTATCGCCCCAGGCAAACTTATTACCCGCACCTTTGCTAACATCTTTTAATGCAGCCTCGCCGTGAAATCTTGCAACAATTTCTTCAGCCAATCGCACCTTAATGTCCCGAGGGTTAACCCCCTCGCCAACCTCTTTCTTATAACCGTCAATTTCAC
This sequence comes from uncultured Gammaproteobacteria bacterium, assembly GCA_913063495.1. Lineage (GTDB taxonomy): Bacteria > Pseudomonadota > Gammaproteobacteria > Pseudomonadales > Ketobacteraceae > 42-54-T18. Next base: position 738 of record CAJXXT010000052.1, read on the forward strand.
TGTTAGATTTAAAACTTAACAAATCAAAATAACGCCACATCAACTCATCAGATATCTGCATCAATTTGCCATACATCTCACTGGGAGCATCACTAACGCCGATATAATTACCCAATGACTTTGACATTTTCTGCACACCATCAAGCCCTTCGAGCAGAGGCATCATCAACACCGTTTGTGGTTTTTGACCCTCAGTTTTTTGCAGCTCACGACCCATCAATAAATTAAACTTTTGATCGGTACCACCCAGCTCAACATCTGCTTTCAACGCAACAGAGTCATAACCTTGTATCAATGGATATAAAAACTCATGAATCGCTATAGGCTGCTCACCTTTAAAGCGCTTGCTAAAATCGTCCCGCTCCAACATTCGAGCAACGGTATGCTTCGCTGCCAGCTGTATCATTCCGGCAGCACCTAATTTCTCCAGCCACACCGAGTTAAAAACAACGGTCGTCTTGTCACGATCCAATATTTTGAAGATTTGCTCTTCATAACTCTTGGCATTATCTTGCACTTGCTCGGGGGTAAGGGGCTTTCGCGTTTGATTCTTTCCTGTTGGATCCCCAATTAGCCCGGTAAAATCACCAATAAGGAACAATATTTCATGACCAAGGTCCTGAAACTGCTTCAACTTATTGATCAGTACCGTATGGCCTAAGTGCAAATCCGGCGCGGTAGGATCAAAGCCTGCTTTAATTCGTAAAGGGCGCCCTTCTTTTAAGCGCTCTACAAGCTCATCTTCTAATAAAATTTCTTCTGCGCCACGCTTTATCAGCGCCAATGCCTCGTCTATAGACCCCGTCACAACAAAAAACCCTCAAGCAAACCTGAATTAGGTAGGCACCCCCACCACGAAAACGCGCATTGTATCACCGAAGCTACTATATAGCAGAGCTTCTTTATAACTCCTTACTTATTACAAGAGGGGAAACTGTGATATAAAACGCATCTACCGTGCGAATATTTCAGTATGATGGAAAGTCGCTCTACCATTAGGTTATCTACTATAGTTAACTGTATTCGTTAAAACACTTGTTTAAGAACATTTGTTTAGCAACACTTGATCAATATTGCTTAAAGTACCCTTTATGGTCTCAACTCAAGTTACTACCCAAAATAGCCGCCAAATTAGCAGCCAAATCTCCAAGGTTGCTAAGGCATATCCAAAAAAACACCTAGCCTGGGCATCTATTGCTTCAGCAATTACTCTCGTTATACTTGCCGTACTTCCCGCCCCCGACGCCTCGGCAAAACGCACCACATTACTCCTATCACCGGAGATTACGAGCAACACAACAGAAACACCACAACTTGCAGAAAAGCCAGTTCAAACACTTGCACCACTAAAAGCCAAAACGCACTGGGCCGAACAAACCGTTAAATCTGGAGATACTCTCAGCCATATTTTCAAACGCGCCGGCCTTAATGCTCAAGACGTTTATAACATCACTCACTTTGGTGGCGATTCAAAAACACTGACCCGTCTAAAACCCGGACAAAAGCTTTTATTTGATATTGATGATGAGGGTGAACTGAACCAACTTAATTACATAGAAAGCAAGCTAGAAAACACCCTATTCAGTAAGGGCGACAGTGGCTACACCGTCAACAAAACAACAAAGCAGCTCGTTGCATATTCAAAGTACAGTGAAGCCACAATCGACAGCAGCCTATTTCAAGCCGGACAAAAAGCAGGCCTTTCTCAAAACGTAATAATGGAACTAGCTAATGTATTTGGCTGGGACGTGGACTTTGCGCTAGACATTCGCAAAGGTGACTCATTCAAACTTATTTACGAAGAAATGCACCTCGACGGCGAGAAAGTTAAAGATGGCAGCATTTTAGCCGCCCAATTCATAAATCAAGGCAAGATCTTTACCGCGATTCAACATGAATCAAAAGACGGTACCAAGAATTACTTCACCCCTGAAGGTCACAGCATGCGTAAAGCTTTCTTGCGATCTCCAATCAATTTCGCCCGCATCAGCTCACACTTCAACTTGCGCCGCAAGCACCCGGTACTTCACACTATCCGCGCCCACAAAGGCACTGATTATGCGGCCTCCCGCGGCACACCTATAAAATCTACTGGCGACGGAAAAATCGTATATGCAGGCAGAAAGGGTGGGTATGGCCGAGTGGTTATTGTTCAACACGGCCAACGCTATCGCACACTTTACGCCCACCTAAATGGTTACGCTAAAAAAGCCCGCTCAGGAAAACGCGTCAAACAAGGCCAAACTATTGGCTATGTTGGCAGTTCAGGCTTAGCAACGGGGCCACACCTCCATTATGAATTTTATCTAAATGGGGCGGTACGTAACCCTGTTACCGTTAAACTACCTCATGCACAGCCCATCGCAAAAAACGAGAAGGCACGCTTTTTAGTTCATGCTGAAAGCATGCAAACTCAGCTAGCTGCATATGCAACCGCCATGTCATCCACCCTCGCCAGCAACAACTAGAGCGTGACAAAAGCACCGCCTGTTGAGCGTTATATTGGCTTGATGTCGGGAACAAGTCTCGATGGTGTGGATGCAGCACTTGTTGAATTTTCGTCAGCAACAACGTTTACTGTCGTTGATACATTCTTTGCATCCTACTCAGCAAAACAACAAGGTGACTTGCTCAAGTTATTTACCCCCGGGAATCATGAAATTGATGCCATGGGCCAACTATGCAGATCCTTAGGCGATTTTTCAGCCACTGCCGTTAATAGTCTTCTACAAAAAGCGGGGGTTCGACCAGAGGACATCTGCGCCATTGGGAGCCACGGCCAAACAATCAGACACCGCCCCGAGCTCAAGCAGCCCTTCACCCTCCAAATAGGCGACCCCAACACTATTGCCCACAACACCGGCATCACAACTATCGCTGATTTTCGCCGAAGAGATATAGCCGCAGGAGGGCAAGGAGCCCCTCTTGCCCCCGCATTTCACCAAGCAGTATTTCACCATAAAAGTGAAAATAGGGTCATCATCAATATCGGCGGCATAGCCAACATTACGTGGGTGCCCAGCGATAAAAACCTTTTGTGCACTGGTTTTGATACCGGCCCAGGGAACGGTTTACTCGACTTGTGGTGCAAAAAACACACGGGCAGGGATTTTGATAACCAAGGAGACTGGGCTAAATCAGGTACAGTAATAGAAAACCTATTACAAGAGCTATTAGCATTTCAATATTTTGACTCACCCCCACCCAAAAGCACAGGCAAAGAGCAGTTTAATGAAGCGTGGTTAAACCGTTACCTAAAGCCTTACCGCGCAAGCAAACCGGAAGACATTCAAGCAACATTACTTGAATTAACGGTCATCAGCCTTAAAAATGCCATCAACACATATTGCCACAAGGTCAGCAACCTGTACGTATGCGGCGGCGGAGCGTTAAATACCTACTTGATGGAGCGGCTAACAGATGTTTCAGGTATATCGACATCAAGCACTCAAGACCTCGGGGTAGACCCAGAATGGGTTGAAGCCATCGCCTTTGCATGGCTTGCTCGACAAACCAAACACAGTCAGGCAGGCAACTTGCCAAGCGTTACCGGAGCGACGCAACCTGTCATTCTTGGTGGGGTTTATCCAGGAAAAAACGGCTTTTAATTAGCGAAATCACCGCACCAACAATCCTATGTTAATACGGCAATATTCTTAAAACATCAAACGGAAAACGAAGAGCCACAACCGCACGTTGCTGTTGCATTGGGGTTATTTACGATAAATTGAGAACCTTGTAGACCCTCTCTATAAATCACCTCTGAGCCCATCAAATACTGAATGCTCATTTGATCAACCAGCATTGTGACTCCTGAATTTTCTATAACCGTGTCACCCTCTTTAGCTTCTTCATCAAAACTAAAGCCGTAGGAGAAACCAGAGCAGCCGCCGCCAGTGATATACACTCGCAACTTCAGACTATCATTCCCTTCTTCTTCGATTAAAGACTTCACTTTTTTCGCGGCGCTATCACAAAACACCATTGCAGACTGAGTGCTTTCTACTTCATCACTCATATTGTTACCTCACCCTTCTACCTTACGTTGGGCTATTATCTTAATTCCGAGTAATTTAGTCAAGTTTAGCTTGGCTTAGCAGCCATGCTGTCTCCTGACTCAACAATGTCTGATCCCTTGCCTTTGCTCTTATTCTTCTTAGTCAAACCCGGTTCTTGGGCCGATTGCAATGCAGCCCCCTCTGATTGATCATGCACAAGGGAGCCATTGACTTCAGACCCCATTACCATCTCAATCAGGTGATAATGAACGTTGCCATTAACTACTGCCTTCGATGCCAACTCAACGTGACCCGGTGAATAAACATTTCCCAACACTTTGCCATTAATGACAACATTTGGAACCCGAATTTCACCCTCAATAACGCCGGCTTCGCTCAAACGTAGCAACGCCTCGCTGCCAGGTGCCGCATGAATATTCCCTCTTACAATCCCTTCTACTAGCAAACCACCTTCAAACACAATATCACCACTGATTTCAGTTCCTTTGGAAACCATTGTGGTTTTACCTGCATGACGATCAAAGTCTACTTTCTTGCCTTTATCTTTGCCCCACATCGGATGCTATCTCCTCAATTTTCCAGCCAAATAAACGCTCTAAGCGCATGGCTTTCTTGCCTCGTGATTGTGCTACTACTTCCACCTGATCAGGTACAAAACCAACTGGTAACGTCAACTCCCCAGATAGATCTTGGAAATAGCGAAACTTGAATTTTGCGCCATCTTTATTTGCCGACTCAGACAACACCTCTAACGATAACGCTTTCTGCTCTCCCTTGCTGGTACCCAGCACACGAATGTGCAAACTACCGGTTACATATGAACTATTATTAGCAACTTGCGTAAGCACTACCTTATATCGATAACGAGCACTATCTGCCGTTCGCTGCACACTCAGCTTTTCAATGCGGAGCCCCTTATCATTTCTCAACGGGGCCATTATGCCTTTATAAAAACTCACCGCCTCCTGCAATTCAGCGACTTTGTTCTGTAACAATACGTTGTCCTGACGAACATGCTCTGTTGCTTTTTTCTCAAGAACACTTCCGTGCCGATCAACCGCAGCCATTTCTCGCAATTCAACATGCTGGCTCTTTAACAGTTGTAATTGCTCTTTCAACTCCTGATTCTCAGCAATTGCTTGCAGGTGGTGACGAATCCCAGCCCAATAACCCGCCCCCGCAAAAATTGATGCAACAATCAAGATAACAATCGCAACTTCCGCAAGCCGTTTTACTTTATGCCCTTTGCGATGGCGCACAAGCACCATCGGTGTTTGGGAGCTTTCTTGAACAATAGGTTTTCGTTGAATTTTCACAGACTCAACCTCATCAAGGCATCATGGGCACTTGCCCCAGACCGGCCTTTTCATCCAATCCGCACATCAAGTTCATGTTATGTACCGCCTGACCTGCTGCCCCTTTCACTAAATTATCAATCACCGACAATATCACGACAGTGTTTCCTCCTTGAGGACGGTGCACTGCAATTCGACAAATATTAGAGCCCTTTACACTGCGAGTTTCCGGCATTGACCCCGCAGGCATTACATCAACAAAAGGTTCATTCTCATAACGCTGCTCAAACAATGCTTGTAATTCTGCATCCGTTGCAACCAAACCGTCCGTTGTTAGCTGTCCGTAGCAGGTGGCGTGAATACCACGAATCATCGGCGTCAAATGGGGGATAAAGGTCAAGTTGACGGGCGCTTTTGCTTGATGATTAAGCTCTTGCGTAATCTCTGGAAGATGTCGATGACCTGACAGGCCATATGCCTTAAAACTTTCAGATGCCTCACAAAGCAAACTTCCCACACTGGCCTGACGACCCGCGCCACTAACACCAGACTTTGCATCAGCAATTAACACAGCGGGATCAATTAGGCCTTTTTCCAATAACGGTAAAAATGCGAGCTGCACCGCGGTGGGATAACAACCTGGGTTAGCCACCATACGAGCGGCCTGAATGCGCTCTCTGTTTACCTCTGGCAAGCCATACACGGCTTCCTCTAGCAAATCCACGCACGCATGAGGTTTACCGTACCATTGCTCCGACACAGCAGGATCTTGAAGTCTAAAATCAGCAGCCAAATCAATCACTTTGACACCACATTCAATTAACTGTGGCGCCATGTCCATCGCGATACCGTTTGGGGTAGCAAAAAAAACAATGTCACACCGGCTTAGGTTCTCTACTGTTGGTTCAGTAAAGGAAAGCGACAAGAACCCTCGTAAATTTGGATAAGTGTCGGCAACCACTGTACCCGCCCCTGAGCGAGAAGTTACCGCAAGTATTTCTACATCGGGATGTACCACCAACAACCTAAGAAGCTCTATACCGGTATACCCGGTTCCACCAACAATTCCTACTTTAATCACACCAACACCTTTTACCGTCGATAACTATCACGTTCTTTTGAGAGAGCAATGATATAACAGTCAAATACCAACACAATGATTTGACTCGAATATTTAATGATTTAGCGCAACAAATGCCATTAGGGCATATAATGTAAGAGAAGTCCGATATTCAACGCTCACTATCACCCTTTCAATTCATCTAGATCTACCTGCTACCTCTAGGATAGATCAGATACGACAACCTACCTGATGATACGCATAGATTTAGATAACCTAAGGGACAAGCTAGCTTATATCGATGCGTTACCGCTGCTTTCTGGGCTAGGTATCATTGCTGGCTGCCTATCTGGTGGCACTATTTTATTATTCCGCCTCGCCACAGAAGAAGTGCAGAAGCTGTATCTGCAAGGATCATCCGAGAATTTTGAAAGCCTACCACCCATTTGGTATTTTTTACTGCCATTGATTGGTGGCATCAGCCTAGGAATACTCTTTCACTTCATTCCCCAAGGCTTGCATCGCACTGGCGTAGGGCTGGTCATGGAACGCTTTAACCACCAACAAGGCAACATGTCTTTTAAGGGTTTATTGGTGCAATTTTTTGGCGCAGCAATATCATTAGCTAGCGGTCACTCAATGGGACGTGAAGGCCCCGCTGTACACTTAGGGGCTGCCAGTAGCAGCCTGTTGGCGCAATGGGCTGGCCTACCCAACAATAGCATGAGAGTTTTGGTTGGCTGCGGCTGCGCTTCAGCTATTGCGGCGTCCTTTAACACCCCCATCGCTGGTGTTATTTTTGCGATGGAGGTGGTTATGCTGGAATATAGCATTTCAACGTTTACCCCCATCATCCTCGCCTCCGTAGTAGGTGCAGCTATGACCCGTGCTGTTTACGGTCATGACGAAGCGTTCAGCGTACCTACCTTACAAATATCCACGTTACTAGAGCTGCCTTACATATTATTCTCTGGTGTTATTTTCGGTTGCCTCGCCGCAGCTTTTATTTGGCTAAGTCGTCTTACATACCGCCATACCCACAACATCACCGTCAGCCTACGCTTCACTCTCGTTGGTGCGGCCGGGGGTGTGCTCGCATTTATCACACCAGAAGTCATGGGCGTTGGCTATGATACCGTCAACGCAGCGTTAGTTGGGCAAATTGGCCTAACAACGCTACTACTCATTACATTCACAAAATTAGTCGCAACCAGTTTATTTGCCGGGTCAGGTATACCCGGCGGACTCATAGGTCCATCGATATTTATGGGCGCTACAGCCGGTGCAGCAATGGGCTACATTGGCGTAGAAACAGTACCAGGCAGCAGTGCTAGTGCAAATCTCTACGCCATGCTTGGCCTTGCGGGCATGATGAGTGCAGTCTTGCAAGCTCCTCTTGCTGCGTTGATGGCCTTACTGGAGCTCACATCCAACCCCAACATTATCTTCCCCGGCATGCTTGTTGTGGTGGTTGCCAGCATGATTAGCTCAGAGGTTTTTAAACAAAAAAGCATATTTCAAGCACTGCTTGCAGAACAAGGTGTCGACCTTAAAACCTCCGCGCTATCACAGCATTTACACAGAACTGCCGTTCCCGCAGCAATGGAACGAAGCTTTAGCCGATCCAAGCGAGAACTTACATTTCAACAAGCAAAAGACCTGGTGGCAAAACAACACGAGTGGATATTGATCGGTATTAATCATAATCCAAGCCACATCATTCCTACGGCGGATCTTGCTCGATACTTGGAAGAACACCCAGACAACCAACTCCACGGCACTCAAACCGAACACGATATTGCAGCAAGTGAAAGCGTCGCCGCAAACGACTCCAATAGCGACACAAGTAGTAGTCCCGCAAAAAATGATAAAAAAACCGCTATCAACCTCCTCAAAATCCCCGCAAGCCGTTACGACGTAACCCCCGTCTTAATGAGTGCAACGTTAAAAGAGGCCCTGGATGTTATGGATAACCGCTCCTTAGATGCTGTCTACGTTCATCGCATGTCAGCACCCACTATCCACCGAGTTTTTGGTATAGTGACCCGCAAAGATATCGAACGATTTTATCGGTGATATTTACGCAATAAACTCACCTTATCGAAATAAGGGTCAAAATAGCCATGTTACTCGTTAAAGCTTTTCATATCATCGCGGTTATATGCTGGTTTGCTGGTTTATTTTATTTACCACGCCTGTACGTCTACCACGTACAGGCATTAAACGACGGTGACACCAAGGGCTCTGATCGCTTCAAAACAATGGAACGAAAATTATACCGTGGCATTATGACCCCTAGTGCAATTATCGCATTAGGCCTCGGTGTTTGGATGTTAGCTGATCGCTGGGACACCTATTTCGCTCAAGCGACCTGGATGCATATCAAACTAACATTAATAATATTACTTCTTGGCTATCATCATTTATGCGGCGTTTACCAACGTAAATTTTCCTTAGACAACAACACAAAATCAGAAAGATTTTTCCGCTTTTTCAATGAATTACCTGTTTTTTTACTCGTTGCCGTTGTCATTCTTGTGACCCTTAAACAACCCTTTTGACACTATCGCTGCGCTGGCGTAACACTATTTTAGCAACGACAATCACCTCGCCTTACATCAAGAGGCCTAATCCCACTGTTCAATCGCCCACCAGCGTGGTACGTTGGTTCCATCAAATAACAATAAAACAATAATAACTACAAGGTGTTGTTATGGGCGGACATTCTCCCTACCAGTGGCCAACAATTGGCTCACTACTTCTTGCTGCTGGCATTTTTTCCACCTCCCTAGCGGGCATTGCTAACGCTGACACATCAGCAGCAAGAGCGGCCAATCAAATCCATCAATCTACTCGCACGGTAATGCTTGATAACCAAACCGTTACCGATCACACCTATCGGGACGGACTAGGGCGAGAGGTCTACTTTCGAGGGTGGAACGTTTCAGGGTCCGTTAAGTTGGCAGACAAAGGTTTTAAACCTTTCAAAACCACCGAAGATGCCGAAAAAGGATTCCGGCTATTGCGAGAATACACTGGCGCCAATATCGCTCGCTTTACCGTTGGCTGGGAAGGTACTCACCCAAATGTTGATATTATTGACTACCTCTACCTAGATGCAATAGTTCAACAAGCAAAACAAGCAATCGCTAACGGCGTTTATGTATTTATTGATTATCATGTTGATCTCTATTCGCGGCATTTATTTACCGCCAACATGCCTCATACCGGGAACGGCGCACCCGAATGGATTATTCGCGGCTCAGAATACCCACCTAGTGATTGCGGCATTATCTGTTTTGCATGGGGCCAGAACAACGTTACCAACGTCGCAGTCAGAAAAGCGTATCGTAATTTCTTTGATAACGAAGTCATCAATACCGACAATGGAGAACGCCACGTACAAGATGAGTTTCTATGGCAGCTAGAGCGTAGCATTTCCTACATCAAAGCAAACCTCACAGAAGAAGAATTTGATTTTGTATTAGGCGTCCAGCCGTTTAACGAACCCATCTACGGCATTGGGCACATCAGCAGAGCCAGCGAGTACGACAACGAAAAATTATGGCCTTTTTACCAGCGCGTAAAAACCATCATGGACAATCAAGGCTGGGATGAAAAGTGGGTCTATGCAGAACCTAACGTTTTCTGGGATACTAACGTTGGTTTTTTCACCCCCCCGACTGGCGGCGGATATTTAGAAAACAAACCCGGAGCAGGTTTTGTGTTTGCACCTCATTTTTATGACGCAGCCCGCATGGGGGTCACCAATCTCAATCGTGTTGAAAATGCAGAATATTTTGAAAACCTCGACCGAATTCGTGAAGAAATGCGTTTTTTAGACATGCCTGTTTTATTAGGTGAATATGGTATGTGGTTAGCCGATAGTGATGGGGGCAGCAAAGACCATACTCGCGTTGTCAAAGCTACCTACCAGGCAATGGAAGCGAGCGATGAACATCATACTGAAAAAGATCGCACGCTTGATTTCTATACCCCCCTAATTTCTGGCACCCAGTGGCATTGGGATATCTACAAAGATCAACACGAAGAAGTGATGAATGGCAACCCCAACAAAATCATCACCCAAGGAGATGGCTGGAACGAAGAGGATTTCTCAGCCATCAAAGGTGAAGATCTAACCGTTGATCACCACGAAGTTCAGCGCGTTTATCCTCGACGAATCCAAGGTAACGTCGTCAACTTTTACTATAACGATCTGTCGACTGATGGTGCAGGGGTCACCTCGCAATGGGCCAGCATCACAGCAAACGACCAACAATTCTTTAACGATAAAGAATTTGCACTATTAACATGGCAAGGCCAGGAATCCTCAGCGCCGACAGAAATATTTATCCCAAAACATTTTAATATCAACAACCTAACGGTGATCACGGATCAACAGGTTTTTCAGGGCAACCCATTAAACAATCCAGAAAATGGTGATATTTGGGGAACTCAGGATATCGGTAGCAACAACAGCTCTGGCTATAAACTGATGATTCAAAGTGACTTAGCAAATAGCCCTGCCTCTAACCCGAACAGTTTCCATTACGCGTTAGTTGTGGACAAAAGCTTCTTAAACATCTCCTCACTGGAACAAATACAAACTTCGGTATCGGAAACGATTCAACAACAACAACAACGCCCCGTTTATCTCACCGGAGAAATGCAAGGAAATGAATACCCCGATGAAGCCCCCCAAACATACCCCGTTTCCATTATTGAGGTGAAATCCTATCAATTCTTTATCTGGCGCGTAGTTACGCTACAATGGGAAACTGATGAAGCGGTGACTATTTTTAAAAACGGGATCGCAAAAACACAGGGCAAGGCTAAGGGGAAAAAGTATATTTGGTCGAGAGTAGGCAAAAAGGATGTGTTTACCATATGTAAGCAATCACAACCAACGGCATGTTCCAAAGGCGTTGAATTCCACTAAGTAAAAAGAATAACGATGCTGCAAGCTACTTATAGAGATTAGCCACACAGCATTGTTATTCTTTTCTGCCCTAGCCCGTTTTACGATTCCAACTTCTCGTGAAAGAATTCAACCACATGATCATAAGCTTTTACCGTTGGATGGTTGGGCTCATCTTTAAACTCTAGCGTTAACACCGAGTGAGCAGCGAGTCGATTTCCCCACTTATTAAACAACGACGAGTCAATTTCAAAGCGGCGAAAGTGCTCGCCAAAAAGTTCTTCCATTTTATTAAATCGAGCATTTGTGCAGATTGGGTCGTTGGTAAAACGCAAACCTAATACATCCACATTATCTTTTTTCGCTCTCGCCACGGCCGCACGCAAGTCTTCAGCAGGCACTCCCAGTGTTTCCTGCCGCTCCCTTCCTCCAACACCGCCCAGGTGAGACGGCTGACTCATCACTGGGGCAGCAATACTATCATCCATCATTAACGTCAGCACAAAACCACCTGTCAAGCACATGCCAATCGCTCCGACAGGGCCGTTACATTCATCCTGCATTTTTCGACTTAAAGCTCGCAACCAATTGGATATAGGGCTACGCCGACGGTTAGCTAACAATCGAAATTCTAGATTAATACATAACCGCCCTAAATTTTTGAGTGGTTCAACGGGCGCATTAAACTCTCCAAATAAATGCGGTAAATATACGGTAAAACCATCTGCATGTAATCGGCGAGCCAACGCTATGGTCTGCTCTCCGATACCCGGTAACTCCTGAATAATCAAAACCCCCGGCTTAGAGCCATCCCCCAACTTATATACCTTGTGCTTAATCCTTTCCGCAAAAAAATCAAACGTCGTAAAATCACTTAATGACATGCACATAGCCCCTTCTACTTAGTATTATTCCAATCAACGCCTACGAAAGTAAATCATTGACCTTAGGCTAAGCAACCAAAATTAACAAAACTTCGTTAGGCATATATCACCAAAAAATAGAACACACTGGGAATACAAGCCACTCGTAGGTATAATGACGCCCCTATTTTGTACAACCCATGAAGATCATTATGACCAAAAAACTGTTTATCCAAACCCATGGCTGCCAAATGAATGAGTATGACTCCTCTCGCATGGCTGATTTACTCGAAACAACCCATGGGTTAGAGGAAACAGATGATGCTTCGGAAGCAGACGTTTTATTACTCAATACTTGCTCTATTCGCGAGAAAGCACAAGAGAAGGTGTTTCACCAACTCGGCCGCTGGCGCAAGCTAAAAGAAGCCAATCCCGACCTAATTATTGGTGTCGGTGGCTGTGTTGCCAGCCAAGAAGGCGATGCAATCAGAGACAGGGCTCCTTACGTTGATGTGATTTTTGGCCCTCAAACAATGCATCGACTTCCCAAAATGATCAGTGACGTCAAAATTACTGACGCGGCGGTAATTGATGTTAGCTTTCCTGAAATTGAGAAATTTGACGCATTACCCCAACCGAGCGTTGAAGGCCCCAAAGCCTTTGTATCCATCATGGAAGGTTGCAGCAAATACTGTACATTTTGCGTGGTACCTTACACCCGAGGAGAGGAAGTCAGCCGCCCCATTAATGGCGTACTAAAAGAAATACGCCACCTTGCTAGCCTGGGTGTGCGTGAGGTCAACTTACTAGGCCAAAACGTAAACTCTTACCAAGGAGCAACAGAGAACGGTGAAATGGTTGACCTTGCAGAGTTAATCACCATCATTGCAAAAATCGAAGGGATTGACCGCATTCGCTTCACCACGTCACACCCCGTTGAATTTAGCGATTCCCTGATCAATGTCTATGCCACCGTTCCTGAACTCGTTAGCCATATACATCTACCCGTACAAAGCGGCTCAGACCGCATACTTGCAATGATGAAGCGCGGCCACACAGCGCTGGAATACAAGTCTAAAATTCGCAAATTGCGTGCAATTCGACCGGATTTAAGCATGTCCTCTGACTTCATCATTGGTTTCCCTGGGGAAAGTGAACAAGACTTCCAAGATACAATGAAGCTTATAGATGACATTGGTTTTGATCACAGCTTTAGCTTTATTTACAGCGCTCGCCCTGGCACTCCTGCCGCAGAGCTAGTCGACGACCTTTCTGATGAGGTAAAAAAACAACGCCTAAGCTTGCTGCAACATCGGATCACGCAAAATGCACAAGAAATTAGCCGCCGCATGGTAGGGACAACACAACGAATATTGGTCGACGGTATATCAAAGAAAGATCCTAGCCAGCTCCAAGGGCGCACTGAAAACAACCGCGTGGTCAACTTCCAGCATGATGATGATGAGCTTATAGGCCAGTTTGCAAACGTGCACATCGACAACGCATACACTAATTCATTGATAGGCTCACTGCTAAGCTAGGCCGTCACAAAAAGCGTAAAAGTCAGACATAAAAAAACCGCAGAAATTGCGGTTTTTTTATGTCTGACTTTAGCAATCCCAAAGCAATTACTGGCTTTTTTGCCTTTTTCTTGCAATAGCTAAACTCATCAATCCAACGGCAATCAAAGCCACCGAGCCATACATCTCAGTCACATGCCACATATTATCAGCCGTCAAAAGTGACATCACCCTTGAGCCAGATATCTCCTCGTTAAGCGCATAGGCAAAAACGGGAATACACAATATAACCAAACCAAATAATTTTACTACGTGTTTCATAACTACCCTTACATACTTCCACTTCAAATCCAGATCTCAATGTACCGATAACTATCACCGCATACACATCACTTAGGCCTCCCCAAGCAAAAACAATGCCAATATATTTATTCGTTATTTTTCAATGAGTTATAAAAACACGCAAAAAAACTAAGCTAATTAGTGTAAAGGGTTTCGACAGGTCGCTTTTACTCCTTTACGCATAGGTATATCCTATTAGGTATCACCCTAACCTCCGCTGGAGCGGCTTCACATTATCTTGAACACTTCAGTTACCACCCAACAGCTGACCCTCACACCCAACGATCCTCAACGATTAGCAAGCCTGTGCGGCCAATTTGATGAACACCTGAAACAAATTGAATCCACTCTCGCGATTGAAATAAAAAACCGGGGAAACGTTTTTCAAATAAAGGGCCAAAACAACCACGCCTCTGCAGCCAACCGCTTATTAAACAACCTATATCGCGATACAGGAACAGGTGAAGAGATAACCCCCAACTCACTGCACATACAACTAAATGAATTGCTCATGACATTGACTGACGATATCAACGCAGATACTCAAAAAAACGAAACGTCCCCCAAAGAAACAACCGTACATTTGCAATCAGATTCTGACATTCTGCAAGATTTATCCATCATTACTCGCAAAGGCAGCATTAAACCAAGAGGTGATAACCAAAAAGATTATGTACGAAATATTTTTCGCCACGACATCAATTTTGGCATCGGCCCCGCTGGCACCGGAAAAACCTATTTAGCCGTCGCCTGCGCAGTGAACGCATTAGAGGCCGAAGAAGTTCGGCGTATATTATTAGTGCGTCCAGCGGTAGAAGCGGGAGAAAAACTAGGCTTTCTCCCAGGTGATCTCGCCGAGAAAATCAACCCATACCTACGCCCACTGTATGATGCATTATACGAAATGCTGGGATTTGAACGGGTGGGTAAACTTATTGAGCGCCAAGTGATTGAGGTAGCCCCCCTAGCCTATATGCGCGGCCGCACACTAAACAATGCATTTATTATTTTGGACGAAAGCCAAAACACAACCAAAGAACAAATGAAAATGTTTTTAACTCGAATTGGTTTTGGCTCAAAAGCGGTTATCACCGGAGACCATACTCAAATAGATTTACCCAAAGGTCAGCTTTCAGGACTAAAGCACGCGATGGAAGTGATTGATGGCGTCGAAGGTATTGGGTTTTCATACTTTGCAGCCAAAGATATTGTAAGGCACACCTTAGTACAGCGCATCGTTGAAGCTTATGAGGCTCATGATCAAAAATCTGGCAACACTCATTAAACATTCGCTAAGCATTCATTAAGGATCCTCTAAACAATGCCCAACGGTATCATTCTTGATTATCAAAACCCTGACAACTACAACATTCCCGCATCAGAAGCAGACTTCTGCCTCTGGGCAACAACCGCACTAATGTTTGCCCGCAATCAAAGTAAAGACAATGCCAACAACAGCACAGATACAACGCTGCCTGATTTTGACATGACAATACGCATAGTGAACCTTAACGAAGGCAAAAAACTCAATTTCACCTATCGCAAAAAAGACTATGCCACCAATGTATTATCCTTCCCTTTTGACGTACCTGAAGGAATAGAAGGTATCGACATCAATTTACTAGGCGATATTATCATTTGCGCCCCCGTTGTCAGCCAAGAGGCAAGTGAACAACACAAAACTGAACGTAGTCATTGGGCTCATTTGGCAATTCATGGTACTTTACACCTATTAGGCTTTGATCACGTTGACAACAGCGACGCAGAAATAATGGAAGCGATTGAAGTCAAAACAATGGCCAAACTCGGCTTTACCGATCCTTATACGGATCATTAATCAACGAAGGTTTACAAACACAAATGAGCGACGACCACAGTCGAAACGGCTCCTCTGGAAAAACATTTCTAGACAAAATCTCCCATTTTCTATCGGGGGAGCCGCAAAGCAGAAAGGAGTTATTGGAAATACTCGGCACTGCTCAAGAGAATGGGTTACTGGATCACGAAGCGCTAAGCATCATCCAGGGAGCCTTACAGGTTTCTGACATGAAGGTCAGAGAAATCATGATCCCTCGAACACAAAGTGTCATGATTCCGGTGAACGCTACTCCCGACAAATATCTTGACCTTGTTATTGATTCGGCCCACTCACGATTCCCCGTATACGGAGAAACCAAGGATGATATTGAAGGGCTATTGCTTGCTAAAGATTTATTACCTATAGCGGCCAAAGGTAAGCTTGAGAAAACATCACTCAAAAACCTTATTCGTCCTGCAACATTTATCCCAGAAAGCAAACGCCTTAACGTATTGCTGCGTGAGTTTCGAGAAACACGCACCCATATGGCCGTTGTCATTGACGAATACGGCGTAATGGCGGGCTTAGTGACGATTGAAGATGTCCTAGAGCAAATTGTTGGGGAAATTGAGGATGAACACGATATTGATGATGAACACCTCATCAAACACGGCAAAGACAACCAGTTTATTGTCAAAGCCATCACCCCAATTGATGAATTCAATGAACACTTCAAATCAACCTTTAGTGACAATGAATTCGACACAATTGGCGGTATCGTATTAAGTTGCTTTGGACACTTACCGGAAAGAGGCGAAAGCATTGACGTTGACTCCTTTCACTTCAAAGTGCTTAATGCCGACAACAGAGCGGTACGCTTATTGGAAGTCACACCACTTGGGTAAATCATTACCCAAGTACACCAACACTCCCTAACCCCCTTTATCGCAATTACCTTCAGGCCACCATGAGCTTATACGACACCACCCCCGAGACACGACTCTCAGTTACCTCAGGCATCAAAGGGCACACCCTTTCTTTGCTGGCAGGCTGCTTATTTGCACTAGGATTTGCTCCGCTGGGCTTATGGCCCATCACGCTAATATCCGTATTACTATTCATTATGGTACTAAACGACCAAACATCCCGTAGCGCAGCAATACGCGGCTGGCTTTATGGCCTGGGTTTATATGGTGTCGGCGTATCATGGGTATTTGTTAGCATTCACTATCATGGCCATACACCCGCACCACTCGCCATTATAATGACTTTTATTTTTGCCGGTGGGTTAGCCCTCTTATTTGGAATGCAAGCCTGGCTATACCAAAAACTAGGCTTACAACACTTCGGCATCCTAACATTTGCAAGTCTCTGGGTTCTCTTTGAGTGGGTAAAAATAGAATTACTTAGCGGCTTCCCATGGTTGTTTATGGGGTACGCATTTATCGACACCCCCCTAAGAGGGTTCGCCCCAATTATTGGCGTATTAGGCATTAGCTGGCTCGCCATTGCATCGTCTCACATTGTACTTATTGGCATTCAACAACCAAGCAAACGCATAATGGCTGCCCTCCCCTTGGTTCTGATTTGGGGGGGGGCACACCTACTTAATGATATTGAATGGACAAGGGTAAACCTTAAAAACACACTCAATGTTAGCCTCGTTCAAGGCAACATACCTCAAGCAAAAAAATGGGACCCTCTTGAACGCGACAATATTATTAACACCTACGTGACACTGACCGAATCAGAATGGGAGCAGGATGTTATTTTGTGGCCTGAAGCGGCTTACCCCATTTTTTACAATGAAGCACAGGAAGTTATCGCCCCTTTAGACCTTAAAGGTCGAGCAACAAACACAGCTATTATCAGCGGCATACCGTCCTGGGAAACGGGAGAGAAAGATTACCGGTACTACAATTCAATTTTTGTTATAGGTGAAGGCGAAGGTATGTACAACAAACAGAAACTTGTACCTTTCGGTGAATTCATCCCTTTTGAAGACCTCATTCGGGGCACCATGCCATTTTTTGATTTACCACTCTCTAGCTTTAGCAGGGGCCAATACAATCAACCCAACCTCCAAGCAAAAGGTTTCTCTTTTGCCCCCTTTATTTGTTACGAGGTCATCTACCCAGAACTCGTACGAAGACTTGGCAAAGACGCCGACTTTCTCCTAACAGTTTCCAATGACGCCTGGTTTGGAAAATCCTGGGGGCCTGACCAACACCTAGAAATGGTAAGAATGCGCGCCCTTGAGTTAGGCAAATACATGCTACGCGGCACGAATACAGGCATTACCGCCATCATCAATCACCAAGGGGATACGGTAGCAACAATTCCACAATTTGAGGAAGGCGTGTTACGAGGTCAAATATTACAAACAAAAGGCTCAACCCCCTATTCTCACATTGGTTATTGGCCCATCTTAATAAGTTCCGCGTTTATTATTTCCATTTTTACATTAATAACGTGGCGACAACGCAAAACACAACGATAAAAGTGTTCACCTAACTAGAGTTGGCGGTTATTAAACTCTTACCTTGAACCGCCTCCTAGGGTATCCTACGCTTTTGATTTATTGTCCAATTTGAAGTCCAAGAGAGCCAACACGTGGAAAATCCGTACGATCCCCAAAGCATCGAAACCAAAGCCCAATCACACTGGGAAAACAACCAATCATTTAAGGTTACCGAAGACCCTATTAAAGAGCCTTATTATTGTCTTTCGATGTTTCCGTATCCCAGTGGCCGACTACATATGGGGCACGTTCGCAACTACACAATTGGAGACGTAATCAGCCGCTATCAACGCATGAATGGTAAAAATGTCATGCAACCGATGGGCTGGGACGCATTTGGCCTTCCTGCAGAAAATGCCGCACTTAAAAACAATGTAGCGCCAGGGAAATGGACGTACGAAAACATCGACTATATGCGCAACCAGCTCAAGCGCCTGGGATTTGGTTATGATTGGGATCGAGAGATCGCCACCTGTCGCCCAGAGTACTATCGTTGGGAACAATGGTTCTTCACTCAACTTTACGAGAAAGGCCTAGTCTATAAAAAAATGGCTACCGTTAACTGGGATCCTGTTGACCAAACCGTTCTTGCAAACGAACAGGTTATTGATGGTAAAGGCTGGCGCTCTGGTGCAACTGTCGAAAGAAAAGAGATCCCCCAATGGTTTGTAAAAATCACCGACTATGCAGAAGAGCTTCTAAACGACCTCGACCAATTAGATGAGTGGCCAGAGCAAGTTAAAACTATGCAGCGCAATTGGATCGGGCGCTCTGAAGGGGTTGAACTTGACTTTGATATTGATGGCGAACAACCACTATCCGTATACACAACCCGTCCCGATACACTAATGGGCGTCAGTTATGTCGCTGTCGCTGCGCAACATGAACTAGCCAAAAAAACCGCAGCCGCCAATCATGAAGTTGCTGATTTTGTAAAAATGTGCGCCAATACAAAAACTGCCGAAGCTGACATTGCTACCATGGAAAAGGTCGGCATATTCACCGGCCTTTATGCAACTCACCCCATTACCGGCAACAAGGTACCCGTCTGGATTGCCAATTTTGTATTAATGGATTATGGCTCTGGCGCTGTTATGGCCGTTCCCGCTCACGACCAACGGGACTGGGAATTCGCTCAAAAATACCAATTACCAATATCCCAAGTCATCGCCCCAAACAGCAATGATGAAACACACGTTGATTTAACCAAAGAGGCCTTCACCAGTAAAGGTGTACTGATAAATTCAGGCGAATTTGACCAGCTCTCTTCCGATGAAGCATTTCAAAGCATTGCCAAACACCTTGAGTCTCTTGGCAAAGGCAAAATCACCGTAAACTATCGGCTTCGCGACTGGGGTGTTTCTCGCCAACGTTATTGGGGGACCCCAATCCCCATCCTCAACCTAGCTGATGGTAGCGAAGTAGCAACACCTGAAGATCAACTCCCCGTCATCTTACCTGAAGACGTGATCATGAACGGCGTAACCTCTCCAATCAAAGCCGACACAGAGTGGGCAAAAACCACCTACAATGGCCAAGAAGCGTTTAAAGAGACTGATACCTTTGACACCTTCATGGAATCATCCTGGTACTATGCTCGCTATTGCTGCCCAGATAGCACAGACGTAATGATCGACCCTTCAAAAGCCAACTATTGGCTGCCTGTAGATCAATATATTGGTGGCATCGAACACGCTATCTTGCATTTATTGTATTCTCGCTTTTTCCACAAACTCATGCGAGACACCGGCCTTGTTAGCTCTGACGAACCTTTTAAGCGCCTACTTTGCCAGGGCATGGTATTGGCGGATACGTTTTACCGTGAAACCAGTAACGGTGGACAAGAATGGTTTTCACCAGTGGATGTTGACACCAAGAAGGATAGCAAAGGCCAATTAATTGAAGCGACGCTTCGATCAGACGGTAAGCCGGTTTTCCACAAAGGCATGATCAAAATGTCCAAGTCGAAAAACAACGGCGTTGACCCACAAGCAATTATTGATCAACACGGAGCTGATACTGTTCGGTTGTTTATGATGTTTGCTGCTCCACCAGAGCAATCTCTCGAATGGTCCGACAGCGGCGTTGATGGCGCCAACAAGTTCTTAAAACGCTTTTGGAAAATGGCCACAACCCACATCAACAAGGGTGAAGCTCCAGCGCTTGATATAGCCGCATTAAACAAACATCAAAAAGTATTACGCCGCAAACTACATGAAACCATTCAAAAAGTTGGCGATGACTTTGGTCGACGTTATACATTTAACACTGCCATTGCCGCCATCATGGAGCTTTGCAATGCCATCAGCAAACTTGATGACAATACAGAAAATCACGCCATTATCCATGAAGCCGTTGAAGCCACGGTTCTAATGTTAGCGCCCATTGTACCCCACATTTGCCATGAATTATGGCAAGCACTAGGGCACTCTGACGACGTATTGACTGCCCCATGGCCTACTATTGATCAAGATGCCCTGGTTAAAGACAGCATCCAAATGGTTATCCAAGTAAACGGGAAGGTACGGGCCAAAATGGAAGTTAGCTTAACCGAAAGCAAAGAAAACATCGAAGCAATGGCCCTTAAAGATGATAATGTCATTAAGTTTGTTGGTGACAAATCCATTAAAAAAGTGATCGTTGTTCCCGGCAAGCTTGTCAGCATTGTTGCTAAATAGTTGCCAAACCGTTGCAAAATAGCCGCTAACATTTACCAAATGATAGCGGCTCAATCAACGCGTCAACATTAAGATATTAAACAATGGCAAGAGCACACCATACTCGAAATATCATTAGCATCTTAGGCTTCACATTTTTTCTTTTAGTGAGTACAGGGTGTGGGTTTCACCTGCGTGGAAGCAGCGAACTCAGCAATCAACTACCCGAGCTATTTGTTCAATCTGACAACCCCAATGCGGCCGTTGTTTCCGAACTAAATAGGTGGTTGCGTAACGCCAATATATCACTTTCAGAGTCAGCCCAAACAACGCTGACCATTTCTGACATTAAACGCGAAAAACGCGCTATCGCTTACGATAACCGAGGAAAAACAGCCCTCTATGAGTTGACGCTATCGTTGAACATAAGCGTAATACAAGAAGGCAGAAAAACACTGCTAGAGCCAACCATTATTCAGGCCCGACAACCCTATAGCTACAACGAAACGGATACCTCCGCAAAAGACGAAGAACAGGCATTACTCGAAAGAGAAATGAATGCTGCAATGGCCAATCGAATCATTCGTCACCTAGAAAAACTTTCTTTCAAGCGGTAAAAAGCAATGAAACTTCGCGCCAATCAAATTTCACAACACATAAAAAAAGCAGCCCAAAGTAATAGCCTGATGCCGCTTTATATCGTGAGTGGCGAAGACACATTATTAATGCAAGAAGCCTGCGACCAGCTACGCAGCGGTGCTCGCGCAGCTGGGTTTAGCGAAAGAGAGCTACACAGTGTTGAAGCCGGCTTTAACTGGAACCAACTATTAGAATCCACCAACAGCATGTCCTTGTTTGGTGATAGAAAAATATTTGAAGTCCGACTAAGCAAACCCAAATTAGATGAAGCAGGAAAAAAGGCGCTAGCGTCCTACTTAGAACACCCTAGTGAAGATAATTTAATTATTCTCACCATGGGGAAACTCGACCGAAAAACCCAAAGCACGAAATGGTTTCAAGCATTAGAAGCCAAAAGCGCGCTCATCCAAATATGGCCAATTGAAAACCATCAATTGCCTCAATGGATTCAACAACGCATGACAAGCAAAGGGCTACACCCTGACCAGGAGGCAACTCAACTACTTGCAGAGAGAGTTGAAGGGAACCTGCTCGCGGCAGCTCAAGAAGTTGATAAATTGGCTCTTCTTATCGAACCCGGGCAAGTTAACGTCAACACCATTCGCGCCGCAGTAGCAGATCATGCTCGATACACTCAATACGAGCTAGTCGACTACGCCATTCAAGGCAATGAAACCCAGGCTTTACGCATACTATCATTCTTACAAAACTCGGGCATTGAACCTATCGCTATCCTGTGGGTACTATCAAAAGATCTTAGAGCACTAGAAGGTATATCTGCAGCTGTTTCAAATGGCCAAGCCGCCGCTAAAGCATTTCGAGATTTTCGCGTATGGGACAACCGCAAACCTCTTTTCCAAAAAGCACTGAATCGTCATAATCATACAGTATTTCGATCGGCTTTAATCGAGGCAAGCTATATTGATCATTCAGTCAAAGGCCTAATAAAAGCAGACCCTTGGATCGGCTTTACCAACATCATCCTTATGTTATCAGGCAGCCTCAAAAACAATCCATTCCCAATTACCGAAGGCCGCAATTAGCAGGCATCACCCACATTTATCTATATTTTTAACTACGACGCCTTAACTACACGACCTTACTTTACAACTGAAACACTGCCAGCCATTGCAACACCTTCAACACTTGGCTCTCGCACATAAGCAAACCGCGCCTTCTTATAGCCGCTCAATGAAAGCTGCCTTAAATTCTTCATCGTTTTAAAAGGCATCTCATATGCCAACAACTGCACCATCCATTCTCTGGCCTCTGTGCCGGGGTGAATTTCTGCAGTATATGTGACTTCTATCTCACCGCCATCAATAGGCTTGAGCTGCCACTGCGCATTAAAAAACTGCTGTCGCTGACGGTTCTTAAATTCATTGATATATTGGGGTTCAGAAACGATCTTCTTTGTAACGATAAGAGTCTCTGGATCCTGAGACCATTTAGAATACAACACATTATCCTGATCTTTTGCCGGCCAGGGTGCATCAAACACGTGATATACCAAAGATTCCTGAGAACTTATATCACGAATTTTTTCAACTTCTAATGTTTTATGCATCCACTCAGGAAACTGAGAGCTGTCATTTAACAACGCAACTAAACTGGATAAGTTGGCTTTAACAACGGTTATTGTTTTAAAGGATTTTACCGGAGTCTCAGCAGACTGTTTGGTAAAATGCTTCACGCCATCTTCATTTAATTCCAAAAGCCACTCTTCAGCATTAGCCAAAGAAACTAAACTCATCGCAAGTGCAACAGCTGTACATTGAATTAACCGCATTCTAAAGATAGGCATATCCTTTACCTCCAATTATTATTCTTTTTATTTTAGACCGTGTAATACGCTTATTAATAACTCAGTATTCTAACGCCTCTAGATTAACCTTCCAATTGCTTTAATACAACACTTCCAACAAAACAACAAGTAAAGATGCCTTACATCATATAGGTAAACATAAAAAAAGCCGGCAAAGCCGACTTTTTTTATGTTTACCTATATGCTTAAGTTTAACGCACTTGCATCTTACTCTTCGCTTGTAGTCTCTTCCGCCGCCTCAATCAACGCTTTCATACTTAGCTTGATTCGACCTCGGTTATCCACGTCCAATACTTTAACCTGGATTTCTTGGCCTTCAGATAGATAATCCGTCACTTTCTCTACACGCTCTTGTGCAATTTGAGAAATATGAAGTAACCCATCCGTACCAGGAAGAATTGTAACAAAGGCGCCAAAATCAACAATACGAGCAACCTTGCCGGTATAAACAGCATCAATCTCTGCTTCAGCCGTTACTTCTTGAACCTTCTCAACACCAGCATCTGCTGCTGCACGGTTCTCACCATAAATTTTAACCGTACCGTCGTCATCGATATCAATAGAAGCACCCGTTTCATCACAAATCTGACGAATCATAGCCCCACCCTTACCGATAACATCTCTGATCTTATCGGGGTTGATTTTGATAGTAAGGTAAACAGGCGCATCATCCGAAATATCCTGACGATGAGAACTAATCACTTTGTTCATTTCGCCCAGAATCGTTAAACGACCAGCTCGCGCCTGAATAAGCGCCTTTTCCATAATCTCTTCAGTAATACCTTCAATCTTGATATCCATCTGAAGCGCAGTAATACCACCTTCGGTTCCTGCAACTTTAAAGTCCATGTCTCCTAAGTGATCTTCATCACCCAAAATATCAGACAAAATAGCAAAACGCTCACCGTCTTTTACAAGCCCCATCGCGATACCAGCAACCGGTGCCTTCAATGGCGCCCCTGCGTCCATCATTGCCAAACTTGCACCACAAACACTGGCCATAGAAGATGAACCGTTCGATTCAGTAATCTCTGACACAATACGTGTTACATAAGGAAAGTCTTCTGCTGATGGTAATACGGCTTGAATACCACGACGCGCCAATCGTCCATGCCCGATTTCACGACGCTTAGGCCCCATTGCAAACCCAGTCTCACCAACACAGTAAGGAGGGAAGTTGTAGTGAAGCATAAAGTTGTCTGTTTGCTTACCTTCTAAGGCGTCAAACATCTGTGCATCACGCTGACTACCCAACGTTGCCGTTACTATCGCTTGAGTTTCACCACGAGTGAATAGCGCAGATCCATGCACCTTAGGCAGAATTCCTGTCTCAATTGATATAGGTCGAACAGTATCTAAAGCACGACCATCGATACGAGGGTTACCTGACAATACACTTTCACGAACAACATTCTTTTCAATGCTGGCAACTAAACCGCTAACTTCCTCTGCTGACGGCTGACCATCTTCATTACCTGCAGTCCCTGCTACTGCCTCAGACTTGATTTCACCAACACGTGAGTATCGCTCTAACTTATCAGTAATCTGATAAGCTGCCGCAAGCTTATCGGCATAACCGGTAACTAGCTGCGCTTTAAGCTCTTCATTTTGTACTACGACAGGTAATTCCCAAGCTGGGTTGGCAACTTCTGCAGCAAACTCTTGAATTGCAGTAATAACAACCTGCATTTCTTGGTGACCGTACAATACGGCACCTAACATTTGATCTTCGCTTAATTCTTTGGCTTCTGACTCAACCATAAGAACGGCACTTTCAGTACCAGCAACAACAAGATCAAGGTCAGACTCTGCAAGCTGTGTATAGCTTGGGTTCAACACAAACATTTCATCGACATAGCCGATTCGAGCAGCACCAATCGGTCCTTTAAACGGCACACCAGAAATAGCCAACGCAGCAGATGTACCAATTAATGCAGCAATATCCGGATCATGCTCTTTGTCCGTTGACATGACCGTTGCCATGACCTGAACTTCGTTCATAAAACCCTTAGGAAACAAAGGGCGGATTGGGCGATCAATCAAGCGACACGTCAATGTCTCTTTTTCTGAAGGTCGACCTTCACGCTTTAAATAACCACCAGGAATACGGCCTGCCGCATAAATCTTCTCTTGATAGTTAACCGTTAGTGGAAAAAAGTTTTGACCAGGCTTAGCTTCTTTTCTACCTACTACGGTCACCAATACGGAGGTTTCTCCGCAAGAAATCATTACCGCACCAGATGCTTGACGTGCGATTTTGCCTGTTTCTAAAACAAAAGTTTGTTCGCCAAATTGAAATTCTTTTCTTACCACATTAAACATAGTTACCTTCCATCATTTACCAACGGCCGTGGTGAGCAAACTATATCAGCCCACACATCAGCATTCATTTTTATCGTATCTCGGTTCTTTCCAACGTTTTCTACATCTTTACAACGGTTTTTCGTAAAACACTTACCGCCACAACAAACTGTTAACGACAAAACAGCTACAACAAAAAAACGCGACACCTGCTAAAGCAGATGTCGCGTTCTTTTTAAACAGCTTTCAACAACTCCGCCATATTAAGCCAAGTGTTATTAATAAGCTGTCCTACTTGATTCAACAAGATATCCTATCGACGGAGACCAAGCTTAGCGATAAGTGCTGTATAACGAGCAGCTTTTTTACGCTTTAAGTAATCAAGAAGCTTACGACGCTGGTTAACCATACGAATCAAACCACGACGTGAGTGGTGATCATGGATATGCTCTTTAAAGTGACCTTGCAAATAGTTAATTTGCGCAGTTAAAAGAGCTACCTGAACTTCAGGAGAACCAGTGTCCCCTTCAGATTGTTGGTTATCAGCAACGATTTTTGCTTTTGCTTCAGCAGATAATGACATGTAACATTCTCCAAATATGCATCAACATCTAGAAACACACCGCGCATATTTACAGTGTGCCTCCCTAATTTCCTCGATTACGAGGTCTTTAATAAGCGTCGGGGGGCAACCTTCCCATCGTCCAGTATTTCCCCAACGCCCAAAAATGTGCCATCTTCTAACGATAGCTTAACCATCCCCTCTACCGGGGACTGCGGTACTTGAACCGCCTGGCCTTGTTTCAAGTAATAAGCAGAGTTATCTGTTAACTCCACCTCAGGCCAACCCGCTACCGAACTGCCCACTGGCAATAATAAGGTATCTATCTCTTGGTGCCCGCCCTTTTCCAGCGCTGCATCAAGTTGCTCAAACGTTATCATGGTGTCCGATGCATAAGGACCAGCATCGGTACGATGTAGCTTAATAACGTGAGCGCAGGTGTCCATTGCTGCCCCCATATCTTCAACCAAATTGCGAATATAGGTGCCTTTACTGCAATGTACACTCAAAGAAAACTCATCGCCTTCAAACGAAAGCAATTCTAGCGCAAAAATGGTAATTTTGCGTGCTTTTCTTTCAACTTCTATACCCTGGCGCGCAAGCTTGTATAAAGGCTGCCCTTCATGCTTCAATGCCGAAAACATAGACGGGACTTGTTCAATTTCTCCCGTAAACTGAGAGATAACATCAACGATAGCCTGCTCAGTCACATGATCAAATGAAGATTGCTTAACAATCTCACCATCAGTATCACCACTGGCCGTCTGCACACCCAGCTTACCTGTCACCAAATATTTTTTATCTGCATCAAGCAATATTTGGGAAAACTTTGTCGCCTCACCAAAACACAGAGGTAACACCCCTGTTGCCAACGGATCCAAGCTACCCGTATGACCCGCCTTTGCAGCCCCAAACATGCGTTTAGCACGCTGAAGTGCCGCATTTGAGGTTATATTTAATGGCTTATTAAGAACCAGGATACCGTTAACATCACGACCTTTATTACTACCTCGACGACCCAATTTATTCGTCCGCCTCACCAGCATTTTGATCCGAGTCCACATCCCTCAGACCATTACGCTCTGCCAACGCCTTATCCTCTGAACGCGCCCGATTAATCAACGCACTCATTTTCGGACCATCAACAACGGTACGATCATAGTGGAATCGGAGGTTAGGAATAACTCGCAACTTCAGGTCTTTCGCCAATGAAGACCGAAGAAAACCCGCCGCATGAGTTAATACATCCAACCCCTGCTTAATATTTTCTTCGACTTCATCTATACCCATAAAGGTAACGTAAACATCCGCAAACGCCAGGTCACGACTCACTTTAACACCGGAAATCGTCACCATGCC
>CAJXXT010000053.1 GCA_913063495.1 uncultured Gammaproteobacteria bacterium
AGAAGTGGTAGCTGAATATCCCAAGCTTAAAAAAGACATTTACGCCATTTATCGTTATTGGCAGCGATCCTTACTTCCTCTTTTTTTGGTTCCAGGTGAAGAGCTTGAAACGCGAAAAACATTGGAAAAATACCTTCGCCAGCGGGTAGTGCCTGGCTTGAGGTTAGAAAAATATTTAAAGTAATTTCTCGCAATGCAAAGGTTACACACTTATGACTACAGACATTTCAGCGTTACCCCGACCGCCATTGGTTAAAGGCCTGCCAATATTGCATAGTTTAGTTCCCATATTGAGGAATCCAGAACAATTCATTCGCGAGAAATATAATGAAATTGGAGATGTGTTTAGAATCCGCGCTTTTAATCGAGAGTTTACCGTTATGGCCGGCATCGAAGCTAATAAGTGGATGGGAGTAGAGAGAAGGGAATTGTTTACTAGTGAAATTAACTGGGCGGAGTTTACTGAAAAGGCCAATTGCCCACATATGCTTATTGGTGTTGATGGTGAATGCCATTCCTATCAGAGGAAAATATTAAAGCCCTACTTTGCAAAAAAATCTCTTGTTGATCGTCTCCCGATGATGCAAGAAATCATCGAGAAACAGGTTCAAAGTTTTGATAACAAAGTTATATCCATAAACCCCTGGCTTAAGAATTTGATGTCCAACCAAGTTGGATACGTTATGCAGGGCAGGGAGGCAACGCAGGAAGAGACGGATGCATTTATGTTTACGCAAAACACCATAACCAACATATGGATGTTCAAGCGTTGGCCTAGCCTAGCATTACTAAACCCGTACTACCTTCGAGCAAAGAAAGTTTCGGATGATTTTAGGAGTAAGCTGATTGCCTGGAATCGTGATCGTTCGAGTAAGTCTCTGGAGACTTACATGGACAAAATCGAAGAAGGCCGTAAGGGCAAACCCGAGTGGTTTACTGATGGTGATGTTGAAGCTCATGCGATGCTGCCGTATGTAGGCGGCGTCGATACTGCCGGAGGCACGCATTGTTTTATTCTTTACGAATTGCTAAATCATCCTGAGTTGTTACCACGCCTTAGAGCCGAAGTTGATGAAGCTTATGCGGACGGGTCTCCGAATCATGAAACACTTGACGGTATGAAGGATTTGCACGGTTTTATCTTAGAATGTATGCGTCTTCACCCTACAGGCTTTGCGTTAAACAGAAACGCTGCTGAGGATTTTGAATTTGGTAATTATCGAATTAGAAAAGGGGATGAGTTGCTTATATTTACGACGGCAACGCATATGGATGAGAACTATTTTCCAGACCCGCAAAAATTTGATATAGAGCGTTATAGAGAGCCACGCAACGAACATCGCCAAAGACATGTGTATACGCCTTTTGGTCGCGGCCCACATACATGTGTCGCCGCGACATTAGCGGAACAACAATTAATGGTCAATTTTGCAACGCTTCTACGCTACACCGATTTCGAAGCGGAAGTGCCTCTGGAGAAGTTAAAGAAAAAGTACTCTCCTGTGGCTTTTATGACAGACAACTTTACGGTGCGCTTTAGTAAAAGAACGGTATAGCAAGAGAATTCTTTTGTAATACGAGCATGCCCAAGCGAAGGGCGCTATAATTGGCTATTTTTAAAAATTGTACATCAAGGATAAATCAAATCGACGCTCTTCGCCCGGCCAGCCTTTATCTGCCCACGTGTTTAAGTTTGGTGTTGGGTAGTTGTATTTTTTATCGAACACATTAGAAATAGCAAGCATTGTAGATAACGAGTTATCCCCAATATCCATATCATAGGATATATTTACATCAAGCAAGGTGTAAGCACCTCTGGTTTGGCCTATTCTCCCTCCTTGTTCCAAAAGGTTAGGCTCGCCAGGCACATCGTTTGGAATAGCGTCAGGTGCTCCGTCCCATTGTGCTTCCATCTCTCCGACATGTCGAATAACGCTGCCCACCTGCATATTGTCAGTCAGGGAATAAGAGATATCTAAATACCCTAGAAGCTCAGGTGAATAGGGTTGATCTATACTTGAAAATCCTGCTCTTTTATCTTGTACATCTTGATAGGTTAGTGAAGCCTCAATCTTAAGGTCACTTGACGGCAAATAGATACCACCTAGCTCCAAGCCTGTCGCATCAACTCTTCCAGCATTAGAGGTCTTAGTAAGAAAAGAGCCATCAGCCTCCTGTTCAATGACTCGCACAACGAGCTTGTCGAGCTGGTTATGGAATAAATTGGCATTAATAGAAATATTCTCTGTCCAGTTTCCTGTATAGGCAATTTCGTATGTCAGTATTTCTTCGTTTTCAAGCCCTTCGGTGGCTTCTGATCGCGCCGATGGACCTATGATGTTTGTCGCTTCTCCCACTAAAAATTTTAATGAGTGAGCATCGTTTAAATGCCAAATCGTTGCCAGTCGACCCGTAAACTTAAACGCGTCATCATCGTTACCCTGTGTGCTGGTAGGGCGTGTGATAATTCCTTCAGGGGTGACATCCTCAAGCTCTAGAAACCCATCAGCGTAAGTTTTTACCTTAACCTGATATTTACCTAGTCTTTCAAAGCGTCCGCCGGCAATAATTCGGAGGGCATCACTGATTTTGTAGTCGAATTGTGAATAAATAGAACTGGTTGCTACATGATCGTCAGGCACAAACTCTCTCTCATAATTGGTAAATTCATGAGAGTTAAAAAGGGCTGCCCAGTTATAGTCCCAAAACTGGTTATAATACGTTGTATCATGATAGGAAAGCCCAAAGGAGGCCGCCAAGTTATCGCTAATGTCGTAATTGACATCAATTTCCAGGTATTCATTGGAATCTTTGACAACATCAAAAGACCATTGTTTTATACCGTTGACAGCCCCTCGAATTCGTTGTTGATCATCAAATTCATGTACCCCATACGCAATTTGATAATCCATTCGATCTAATGCTGTATCGTTAAAAGCAATTGCCCAGTGCTCCGCACCAGTTCGGTAAGTTGAAGGCACTCCTGGCGCTGTTGCTCTTGCTGCATAGTACTCCCTGTTAGTGTTAGCCCCATAATAATTAAAGGTAAATTTACCGGCAGTAACAGAGACATCGACATAATTATTCTCAAAACCTAAACGTCCATCCGTATTGAGAGCTCCTCGTCCCGGAAATTGAAAATCATTTTCCTCATAAGCACCTATGTCTGAGACAAAACGATCAAAATTGTAATTGGGCCCTTGGCTTTGTTCGCGGCGAGCATTAACAGAAATATTGATTTTTTGTCCGTTTCCTATAACTCCCCCCGCGTTAAAACCTACATATACTGATTTTTCATTGTCTGTTCCATAGCGCACGGTAGTTATGCTGTTGATATCTTCTTCCACATCTTTGCGCGTAATAATATTAATTACACCAAAAAATGCGCCACTCCCATAGATGACAGACATAGGGCCTCGCACCACCTCAACTCTTTCAACGGCTTCAACAGGTATAGATAGGTTATCCAATGAATATTGATTATTAAAACTAAAGACCGTATCGAGGCCATTAATCAATATTTTTACCCCTGTACCTTCCTGCCCCAAAAAACCACGGACACCAATAGGTTGATCAAAAAAGTGGCCATGTTCAACGATATAGTAGCCAGGAATACCTTTAATGAGCTGAACCATGTTTCGGTAGCCCTTATTCCTAATATCTTGCTTTGACAATACTACGACAGACGCGGGAATATCCCTTATTTTTTGTGCTTTTTTCCCAGCGGCAGTGATCTCAATATTTGACAAATCTTCAAGACTCAACTCTGCCAAAAAATCAAACGTAACATTCTGTGCATATAGATTTGTCGATCCTTGCAACAATAATCCTGCAATAAACAGTGAGAGATTACCCAGGGATTTGGTTGGATTTTTCTCTTTGAGCAGAGCCATGTTTCGTTAACCTTAAAGTCCAACCTCAGTCGGTTTGGTAATCTACAATTTATCGGCAATGTGTAGCTATCCTATTGCAAGTATAGTTCGCCATTTAATCTTATGAAAGTTGGTAAGATTAAATGGCGATAATAGCTACCCATTTTGGATATGAAGAATGGCGCCATCAGCGGGTGTTTGGTTTTTCTGGAAAAACATCCTAAATCACCAATAATAGTTAACGAAAGTATAATTATTGCTTAGAATAAGGAACAAAACTTAAAAAACCCTTTCAAAAGATAAATATGCCCTGTTCCAATTTGCTCAGATTTGGAGAGAGTCATCATGCTACGTTTTATCGGTGTTATATTCTTATATCTTATTGTACTTACAGGTTGCTCAACGAAACCAGTAGTTATTGACTATCAGCCAGGCACTTCTTTTTCAGAATACCAGCTATATGCAATAGGTTCCGATCAGTCTTCACTAAAAAAATCGTTAAACGATGTTCGTATTGAGAATGCTCTAGAATGGACCATGTCACAAAAACACTATCAAAAGTCAATACACAAAAAAGCAGATATGTGGCTTGTTTGGAGTGAAAAGCCAGAAATTGAGACTAGGCATCGAGCGGGTTTCGGATTTGGCTTTGGGTATGGCATCGTACATGGACGAACCGGATTGGGTATTAGCATGGTGAACCACCCACCTGTTCGTAAGAGTGTTCGAGAAATATTGGTGTTAGAAATTGTCGACAGAAAAACATTACAAGTAGTGTGGCGCGCTGAATCCAAAAAGCTTTTGTTAAAGGATGCCACGCCAACTGCAAGAGAGCGTCAAATTCGCCAGATAGTGCGAGACATGTTGTATTATTTCCCTCCCAAATAATACCTAGCCCATTTTCACAAATTTAGTTTATATAGATAGACTGGTGACTTATAAAAATCATTTAGCTGAATCACTTTGTCGAACTGGTGCGAAGGTAGAGCAAAATTATTGCTTATAAGAAACTCTACTCCAGGCTTCTCTAGCTGCAATTTGATTTTGATCTTATCCATCGCCGCAGGAAACAAATAGCAAACTAACACTGATGCAGTTGATAGATTTGCAGTGAGAAAATCTTGTCGATACAAGGTCAAGTTTTTTAACCCTAAAGCATGCTTGATTAGAGTAGAAATAAGGCAGGGCAGCAAGGACATTTCATAGCCTATTATTTGTCTCTGAGGGTATCTCTTCGCTATAGGGATAACAAAGTTCCCCCAGCCACTACCCAAATCAATGATGGGCCCTGACCCGGTTTCATCGATAAGCTTAATCATTGCCTGATAGGCTTTTTTTGAGCTTGGCATTGGCGATATACCGAATCTGGCGGTGCTATATACGATCGACAGCGCAATTAATACAGCAATAATTAGTAAGATTATTTCAAATACCATCTAGTACCAACTCTCAAATAGAATGCTCAGATATAGCACCACATCTTGAACTTTTCTGTTAGTGGCTTACCTTTGACTGATAGGTCGCTGTGATTATAGTAGGGAATCGAAACAAAGAATGCTATGGAAGATCCATAGAATGTTTTTTAGGGCTATAATTAGCCTATTGATTTAAGTCCTTATTGCCTGGCTGAGTGCCCTAAACTACAAATGACGCAATTTAAGAAACTTTCCATAAAATATAAATTGATTGTAGTAGTTCTGCTTACCGCAACAATAGGTTTAACGCTAGCAAGTGGTGCTCTTCTTTTCTACGACAGGGTTAACATGAAGGCCACTTTGTCTGAAGAAATGCAGATTCTCTCGCAAGTGGTCTCATTGCGCAGTGCAGTTGCGCTTAGCTTTCGCGATGAAAAAAATGCAAGAGCCAATTTAAACACGTTAAAAGTGCGAAAAAACATACGATTAGCCTGCATGTACGATGAAAAAGGCGATGTGTTTGTAAGTGTGTCTCATGGCTTAGCCAACCCAACGTGCCCTGATAATGAAACTAGATGGGGTCGTTTTTTCAATGGTGACTACCTAGATGTTTACGAAACGATAGACCGAAACGGTGAGCCGATTGGACACCTTTTCATTAGAGCAAGCCTAGAAGAGTTAAATGAGCGAATGGTAAAACAATTAGTTGTTAGTGTGACCGTGCTAATGGGTTCGCTTTTTCTTGCTTTTGGATTGACGTCAAGGTTACTTAGGCAGATTTACTTGCCTATTGTTCAATTGGGCAACGTTGCGAAAGAAATAACAAAAAACAATAGTTACTCTATGCGAGCGGACATACAAAACGAAGACGAGCTCGGGGATACGGTCAACGCGTTCAATAATATGTTAAATCAAATTGAAAAAGATAGAGAGGAATTTACCCGATTGGCGTATTACGATACGTTGACAAAGCTTCCGAATCGCAGAATGTTCACAGAGCGTATTGATTTGTCGTTGGAGAACGCAGCGAGGGAAAAAGAGGGTAAAATAGCATTGATATTCCTTGATCTGGATCGTTTTAAACAAGTTAACGATGAGCTGGGTCACGATATAGGCGATCTTCTTTTAAGGGAGGTTGGGCGTCGACTTAATGCTGCTGTTCCTGATTCTGCGACTGCCTTTAGGTTAGGAGGGGATGAATTTACAGTAATTCAAAACGATATCACATCGGATGAAG
Organism: uncultured Gammaproteobacteria bacterium; assembly: GCA_913063495.1. Lineage (GTDB taxonomy): Bacteria > Pseudomonadota > Gammaproteobacteria > Pseudomonadales > Ketobacteraceae > 42-54-T18. The sequence continues at coordinate 6,525 of CAJXXT010000053.1, forward strand.
ATATTATCGAAACGGCTGTTGCGATATTTAGGGAGTTTACTCCCCCATTGTTAGGTGCAGGTAGAAAACTTAAGATCTCCGCGAGCTTGGGTATTGTTATTTCTTCTGGAAATGACACGTCCAATTCAATAATGAAGAATGCAGATATCGCTCTTTACCGTGCAAAAGATGCCGGAAGAGGGTGTTATAAAATTTACTAGTGTGGAGATTAACTAGGCTTGTACTCACTAGTCTTGTTCTCTCTAGGCTGGTATTAACTGGCTTACTTAGTATTGATGATTCGTGCTAGATTTAAAAGGTCAGAGTCGATAAGTAATCCATTCTCGATAGCTTTGGAGAGGTTTATCTCAAATTTTTGGTTATCCCTGGTTCTTAGTATGTTTACCACGCCACCAGTTTCTGCAAAACCATCTACATGACCGATGCTTAATACGTACAAATGATTGATGTTTGAGAAAAGTTCTTGAATAAGATCCAGTTGATCGGTGCCAACAAACAGAATATGACATCCAGGTTTTATATCTTCGGCATCAGATGTCCTAATGATTTTTAAACGTCGATCTTTTATTCTGGTGCCATCTACCGTATCTAAGAATCCTCCAAAAGGAACGCTGCCGTAGAGACACATTTTTAAATCACTTGATTTTCCAGTAAATGCGTCATCCGGCCACTCAACAAAGTTAGCAAAGTTATAGAGAAACAGTGCTTTGACATGGAATTCTTTTATTTTTTGTGGGGCATCAGAAGAAGCGGCAAAGCAAAGGCTAACCGATAACAACAGTAGTATCGGTAGCAATAGTATCGGTCGTAATAGACAGGCTGATGAGTATCTCTTCATAGTCACAACGTTGGCACCTTAGAATGTAACGCTAGCGTTGGCATAAATTACCGGGGCGTCAGAGTCAATATCTACGTCTCCGGTAATGCTGTGATCTAGCGGTTTGGCAATGCTAGCGCCCAATGATATTTGGTTTCTGAACGTAGAGCTAATCGATATACCTGCGCTGCTAAACGAAGCCTCATGCCTTTTCTTTATGTTTATCATCCCATAACTATAGTCAATAAATAGTGATGTCTGGATTTTGACATCTTTCATCCAGGACTCTTTGTCGATATTCCAATTGATTGAATGTTCAGTTGACACTCGATAACCGGTATTCCCGCTGAAAACTCCCGGTTTATAACCTCTGTTAACGGTTGGTCCCGTCGTAGAATACTTTTCAGGTGCTGGAAGCTCGTCGTCAGACCATTTCCCTGAGAGTTTTAAGCTAAGTACATTGTTACGATTTGTGATTCTTATGGGGTTAAAAAGTAAATACCGGTAACTGGCTCCTACGGAAAAGAAATTTTCAGAAATAGAGCGAGCGTCAGAAGTATCAATTAATCCAAGGGAAGGTGTTATTGAGAAAATATGCTGGCTGTTAACGTTAGTCATATAATGATGTTTGTGGTGTGTGTTAAACATTGCATATCGCGTTGTTTCGTTGAATATTTCAGGGAATGCTTTGCTGGTTACTTTGGATTCTTTATAGGAGAGAACAAGGTGATGTGTTTTTTTTAGTGAAATATTTCCTTTACCTTTATTTTCATTTGCGATAATACCGCTGGCTGATGTTAATGCTCCCTCCAGCCCAAGATTTGAGAATTGGCCGGTAATTGAAAAATCACTTTTCACCAATGATAATCCCATGTTTTTGTTTTCTGAAATTGGACGCTGGTAGTAAATTCCGCCAAATACGTTGTCTTCTTTATTCGTTTTTAAGACGGATACGTTAAGTTGGCCGGCAAGTGAGAATAGATTGTTTTCGGTGTGAGAATAAATGATTCTGTTGTGACCCGTATCACTTATCCCTTTGTTATCGAAAGATAAGGTGTTTTCTGATCTGGTTTCATTTCTTACCTTGATGTTTAAGCGAGATTCTCCTTGCTTTGATCCTGTTGAGAAATAAGCGAATATCTTCAGGCCAGGCCTTTTGTTTATATTGTCTACCACACGCATCACATCGGGTTCATATATCACCTTACCAATTAGCTTATCAAAGGGTTCTTTTATTTGTTTGTTTGAGTAGAGGACGCTGTCGTAAACGTCGATTTCAGATAGAATTCCTTTAAGTACGTGGATTGTTAGTGTTGCGTTTTTTATTTCCTGGGGGACGACAAAAGCTCTGTTGAAGGTTAACCCTTTCTCACGATACGTTAGGGTTATTGCATCCGCTAGTTTATCAATTTCCGCCATATCCAGTCGATCATCCAAATGGCTGAATAATTGATTGATGCGAGTATTTATGAATTTATTGGTGATTCCATATTCTGGGTATATTGCATCTCCCTCCAAGCGTATACGGCTGATTTTTATCAATCCATTTTTCATTCCGGTTGGTTTTTGCTCGTCTAAAAGTCCTTCAATTATTTCTGCATGGATCACAAAGGATTGCAAAGCACACGTCAAGAAAACAATTAGGGCTGATAAAAACGTGAACTGCATATTATTGTGCATTTTATTGAGTGCTTTCGGGTAGGCGGCCACCCAGCAGTAACTGGCCTAGGTAGCGCTTTATTGCTTTGTACTTGGAGCAATCTTTTATTAACCCATCATTGTTATCACATTCTGGCATGATGGTGTTTAGGGATGTTTTAGGTTGAGGTGAAATTTCGATAACAATGGAGGTGGATGATGACGAATCATTCTCTGCAAAGCTATCGGATATGATTGAATTTATATCCGTTGTGTCGGTAGGCGCAATAAGAATAGTGTTAGCGCTAAGATTGATAATTCCAGTTCCTTGGGTTATTTCAACAGCATTGATGATGCCTGTATTGTTAACGGCATCTGCTTTTATTGTATCGCTATAAAAAACATCGAGATAGATGTTACCGTTAAAGGCAACGACGTTACCGTCATTAGTAACGAGGCCCCCAGAATTTGATATGTTGCTGGTTAAGGGACTTGTGATTTCGATTCCCAGTATCCCATCTGGGCTAGTAGTAACGATAACATCATCGGCAATTGCTAAATGTATATCTCCGTTAGAGCTTAGAATGTCTCCACTATTGGAGATAAACTGACCTGCGATATAAACACCACCTTCAGTAAAGGTTTGAATGCTTCCAAGATTGACGATACCTCCAACTTGGGTGTTAGTTTCCGATAAACTTAGGCTATTATCGCTAAAATTTGTCGAGTTAGGTGTTAAATCTGAAGCAAGAAAGCCTCCCACATTTATAGACCCTGTCTCACCAATCAGAATACCTGCCCCATTCAATAATATAATCTGGCCGTTGGCGTTGATACTGCCAAAAATCTCACTTGCGTTCCCGGAGAAGTCTTGGTTTATAGCGATGGATGAACTGTCTGGTTGTATAAAGTTGACAGTCTCGCCGTTAGCAATATTGAATGAATCCCACTCAATAGAAAGCCGGTCTGTATTTTGAGTGATGGTTGTTAATGACGGTGTGTTTATTATTGAGCCTTCGCCAAAAGTAATTAAGCCATTCTCGGGCGCAGCACTGCTTCGGAAGCTGCAACTTATGCATAGTAAGCCAAATATCAGTAGGCTGATCGGGTGTAAACTGCCTCCGCCGCCAGAGCTCTTGTTTTGCTGTGCATCCGGAATTTCTGGTGGTGTGTCATCCTCTGAATTATCCAGACCGCTATCAGTTTCATCATCAATGCCTAGATCCGGTATAGAAATATCAGGAAACAGGTTGTTGGAACCGATGCCTGTCAGCAATGGAATAACACCGTTTAGACTATTGTCTTGATCATTTATTCCGCCGTCAGTAATTTGAAGTTGCAGACAGTAACTTCCTTCAATCAGCCCTGTACTATAACTGGCGTCTTCAGCGGCTGGACATAGACCTGGGCTACCAATAAAAGACATTACATTGTCGGTTGTTGATGTCTCAAAAAAGGACCAAAGGAAGGTACTGTGATTAAAAACGAGCACCGCTGCATCAGCGGAAAGAGGGTGATTTAGAGGTATCACAACGCTCACCGTACTGCCCGTAGTTGGAATATTAATGATATTGATATCAAACAAATTTGGCGTTGTTTCGATATTTTCGTTTTGTGCCTTATCACCAGGGGTTATTGGGAAATCTTGATAAATAAAGTCATTGAGTTGATTATAGGAAATAGTGCTTATTTCGTTGTCACCAAGGCGGGCGATTAGCCCCGCTCGAACGCTGGTACTGTATTGAGTTTGCGTTAAATAGGTCTCGTTAAACTCAATGGTTGTTTGTAGTGTTTCTTCTAAACCTAGCGCTCCATTAAATACATCAAATCCGTCAGAAACACCGTCGAAATCTGCGTCTTGAAACCCGGTATTGGTCACACTAAAGGGTTGGCTGGTGCTTGATGATAAAGCTAGTATTCCAAACGTTTGCTCAAGAGTAAGTGAGATAGTGTATTTTCCTTCATCTAAACCTGACACCGTTAAAGATCGCTCGTTTGTTGCTCCAATTATAGCGGTTGGTGACGCAATTTGAATCTCAGATGTATCCCAATTGACGCTAGGGTAGGGTGCCTGGAATCCACCTAAGTTTGCGTACATCTCAACCGAACCATTGCCTAAGTCTGTTGTATTAATCCAGACGACGGGTTTTGAGTGAGCAGAAGGGTTACTGCCTAACGATATCTCGTCAATATCGGTTATACCATCGGTATCAACATCATCCGTTATCAAAGCGTCGAACGTATTGCCGGTAAGATATGTTTCAATCGCATCACTTATCCCGTCCCCATCGGTATCACCGTTGTTACCATCATTAATGTTATCGGTTGGGTCTGTTAAATCGGTGGCTGCGGAAAGTTCAAAAATATCAGGAAGGTCATCGTTATCTCTGTCCATTAAAACGGTGTCACTATTATCGTTAATGGTGTTGGTCAAGTATGCTTCTATTGCATCGTTAACACCGTCGTTATCAATGTCCGGTTGATTTGCGTGTAAAGGATCCGAAGCTAACCTAACCTCGAGAGCATCACTATAACCATCTCTGTCGTAATCAGAACGATCATCTACGTTGAGTATAGAGAATATCGAGAGGTAGAACTCCACTGCGTCGGTAACAGAATCGGCATCAGTATCAAATGCGCCATTTTCTACCGGTAGATTCACGTGAATGAAATCTGACTTGCGGGTGATTAACTCTGTTACATCCGGAATCCCATCACCATCAGAGTCAGTTGACAGCTGACTATCGATTGAACCGCCAGCAGCGTTAAAATAAAACTCCACAGCATCCGTAACACCATCCAAGTCAATATCAAAGTCGCCAGCTATGGATGGGCTATCAATCGATAAGAAGTTACTATCAAGTATGACCTCTGCATAATCGGGCAGTTTGTCGCCGTCAGAGTCGGTGTTTGGTTCAGTGTTAGCTGCACCTCCATTGTTCGCTACTAGAGTTTCAATGGTGTTTGAAATGCCGTCATCATCATTGTCTGTTGAATCGATTAAGATCGCACTTGATTCGCTGTTGTTAGCGAGGTCAGTTGCGATAACCGTGAGTTGCTGTCCATTTGAAACGGGAGCTGTGATAAGGCAGTGATATTTTCCAGTAAGGATGTCTGTGTTACTTGTGCATAGCGTTGTGCCAAATGCATCTTGGATTGTGATAGCGGATCCCAAAGGTCCCAACCCATTAATGAACCTTCCATCAGTAGCATTAATTTGAGCCGGGCCGCCTGGAATGAAATCTATCGTCTCTGTATCGGTCATTGGAATGCCATTAAGCGTAGCGGTTATCAGTGTGCTTTGAATCGTTGTGTTACTGATGGTCGCAGTGTAAGTGCCGTTGAGTTGATCGATAACAGGAGTGATTGCAGCATCACCGCTATTACTTAATTCAATGGTATCTCCCCCGGCAGAGAGAAGGTTACTCAGTGCGTCATAGACCTGTATTGTAAGCAGTGACGTGTCAACTCCGCCTGCGGTTACTAAAGATTTGGATGCAAACAATGTTGAATTTGCTGCTGAACTCGCCCCTGGAGTAAAAACAATATCTTCGCTATCAATAATTGGTGTTCCATTTATCGTTACCGCTATCGTAATCGTTTCAGCTACATTGTCAGTCACTGTTGCGGAGTAGGTACCATCACCGTTGTCGCTTACCATGCTGATAATAGCGCTTCCGTTTTCCGTAAGGATAATGCTGTCTCCGCCGTTACTGAGATTGTTGTTCTCAGAATCTCTAGCTTGAACAGTAATAATCGAAGAGGAAATTCCATCGGCAGCAACCGTGGTGGGTGATGCCGTAATGGTGGAGGTTAAACTAGAAGCGTTACCCGCTATAAACAATAGCTCGTCAGTATTGCCTATAACGATTCCGTCTCCTGCATCTGTAATAGTCCCGCCAATGGTTATTAGCTCAGCTACGGTATTAGTGATGTTCGCTGTATAACTACCGTCGCCTTTATCGATTATAGGGGTAAAAATAGCGCTGCCATCTTGCATTAAGAGTATCGTTAAACCGCCATTAACCAGGTTGTTTCCAAAGCTATCTCTCGTTTGTACGGTAACCGGGGCAGTCGATATGCCGTCTGCGATTAGCGCAACGGGTATCACAGTAATGATTGTTTCTGTGGCTGATACTGCGCCAGGGTTAAAAGTGACGTCGCTAGTATCTTCTATGGTTACGCCTTCTAAGGTAGCGCTTACAGTCACTATTTCAGCGACTGTATTCGTTATTGTCGCCTGATAAGTACCGTTACTATTATCCGTTATGTCGCTTAAAACCCCGCTTCCTGATGTAGAGACCAAAATGTTTGCCCCGCCAATGGAAAGGTTGTTACCTTGAGAATCGACTGCTTGAACGGTTATTGTGGCCTCGGTTGTTCCATTGGCTGTGACGGCAGAAGGGGCGGCGCTAATGGTGGTTTGTGAGGTTGTTGGTGGGCCAGCGGTAAACGTAATTGTCTCGCTATCAGTTATCGCAATACCGGCAATGGTGCCACTCACTGTCAGGGTTTCTGCAATGGTGCTTGTTAGGTTAGCGGTATAGGTTCCGTCTCCATTATCCAAGACAGGTTGTAAAGACGCGTTTCCATCCTGAGCTAACCCAATGTCAGCACCTCCACTGGTCAGGTTGTTTCCTAGGTTGTCGATGGCTTGTAGTGTTATTTCAATGCTATCTACCCCGTTAGCGACAGCTGAAAGGGGAGACGCAGTAATTAGTGTTAGTAGTGTCGATATTGTTCCCGAAGTAAATGAGATAGAGGCGGAGTCAGTTATTGGATTGGAATTCAAGGTGGCGGTAATGGTTACCGGCTCGGCAATAGTATTGGTGATGGATGCAGAATAGGTTCCATTTCCATTATCTGATACAGAACCAATACTCCCGCTTCCTGTGCTCGATATGGCGATGGTTTGCCCACCCGATGTTTGATTGTTTCCTTGGGCGTCTTTTAATTGCACGGTGATAATGGACGTAGATGAACCGTCAGCAACAACGGAAGCAGGTGAAACACTTATTGTGGATGTTGTTGTATCAGCTGTACCTGGAGTAAAGGTAATGGTCGCTGTATCAGTCAGCACTCCACCACCTAGCGTACCGGAAATGATAATGCTTTCCGCAGAAAGATTAGTCACCGTTGCTGTATAGGTTCCATTACCAACATTAGTAACGCCACTTAAATTAGCACTGCCACTGGTTGATAAAACTACCGTGGCAGCACTGGCGCTTAGATTGTTTCCCTGTGCGTCAATGGCTTGAACGGTAATGGTCGACGTAGTAATTCCATTTGCTGTTACCGATGTAGGTGCTGCCGAAATTATTGTATTAGCAAGAGACGCAGCGCCAGCGATAAATGTAACGCTGGCAGTGTCAGAGATACTGCCAGCCCCTAAAAGCCCGCTGATAATTACCGACTCTGCAGTGGTATTGGTAATTGTTGCGCTATAACTTCCGTTATTATGGTCAGTAACAAAACCGATGATTGCATTTCCATTTTCACTCAGTGTTATTAATGAACCGCCGGTAGTCAGGTTATTTCCCTGAGCGTCTTTTGTTTGTACCGTTATGGTTGATGTTGTTGTGCCATCAGCGGTGATCGAAACAGGGGAGGCCACTATTGTGGTTTGCCCTGTTACCGCAGTACCGGGGGTAAATGTAATTGAAGCGGAATCGATTACTGCGAACGTATTAAGTTGACCACTAATAATGATAACTTCAGCAACACTGTTCGTTACGGTGGCAGTATAGGTACCATTACCGACGTCGGTAATGCCGCTAATAATCGCATTACCATTTTCTGACAATGAAAGTGTATCGCCCCCGATCTCCAGGCGGTTGCCTTGAGAATCTTGGGTTTGAATAGTAATAGTAGAAGTGGAAACACCGTCAGCCGTTAGCGTCGTTGGAGTTGCTGTTATAGTGGTGGTCGTCGTAGACGCAATGCCTACAGTGAATGTTAAGGAGGCGGTATCGGTTAACGCTGAAGCGTTCATTGTTCCGCTAATAATGATGGCTTCTGCAACTGTATTGGTTATTGTTGCGGAGTAGGTTCCATTGCCGTTATCGATAATGCTACTGATAACGGCACTTCCATTTTCAGTTAAAAAGATGCTTAACCCGCCGCTAGTGATGTCGTTACCGAAGGTGTCTTTTGCCTGAACGGTGATGGCGGCTGAACTGAGGCCATCAGCTGTTAACGAAACTGGAGAGACAGAGATTAACGTTTGACTAGCAGACGCTGAACTACCGGCTACGAAATTAACACTAGCATTATCGACAATTCCAAAACTATTCAATGTCCCAGTAATATTAATGTTTTCTGCAACGGTATTGGTGATGGTTGCCGTATAGCTGCCATTGCCATTATCAGTGACAGCGCTAATGGTCGCGCTGCCATCTTCAATGAGTGTTATCGTATTACCCCCTGTTACAAGGTTGTTATTGTTACTATCTTTTGACTGCACGGTAATTGTTGAGGTAGACGTGCCATCAGCAGTGACCGTGCTCGGCGAAACAGTAATGGTCGTCTGAGCTGTTGTGGCAGTACCAGGCGTAAATGTTATTGAGCCAACGTCGGTTATGGATGTCCCATTCAGGGTGCCGCTAATGGTGACCGTTTCGGCACTAAAGTTTGTCGCAGTTGCGGTATAGGTTCCATCTCCCACGTCAGTAACACCGCTTAACGTAGAGCTACCGTTCTGAGCTAACACAATCGTTTCGCCTCCAGTAGTCAGGTTGTTACCTTGGGCATCTTTTGTCTGAATGGTGATTGTTGAGGCCGCTGCGCCATCAGCCAATACAGAGGCGGGTGATGCGGTGATGATTGATTGTGCTGCGTCTGCTACCCCTGCAATAAACGTTACATCAGCAGTGTTGGTAATTGCTGATGTATTGAGTGTGCCGCTAATGGTGACAGCCTCTGCAACCGTATTGGTGATGGTTGCAGTGTAAGTCCCGTTGTTGTTATCAGTTAATGGGCTAATAATGCCGCTACCGTTCTCGGACAAAACGATGGCATCCCCTCCAATTGAGAGGTTGTTCCCCAGTGCATCATTTGTCTGTACCGTAATGATGGATGTGGATACGCCATCTGCTGTTACTGATGCCGTTGAAACTGATAGGGTTGTCTGAGACGGAGAGGCTACCCCTGGCGTAAAGGTTAATGAGGCGGTATCTACTATCGCTAAGCCCCCCAGAGTAGCGCTAACGATAATTGATTCTGCAAGAGCATCAGTTATCGTAGCAGTATAAGTACCGTCACCAACGTCGGTTACAGGGCTGATTGTTGCGTTCCCATTTTCAACCAAGGCAATAAGTAGACCACCACCAGCAAGATTGTTTCCTTGTGCATCCCGCGTCTGAACGGTGATTATTGACGATGATATCCCGTCAGCTAATACTGAGCTGGGGGAGACGGTTACCATTGATTGCGCGGTACTTGCTGCACCGGGAATAAAATTTGTCGTCGCGGTATCAGTAATCGAAAACCCATTTAACGTGCCATTAATAGTTATCAGTTCAGCAGAGGTGTTTGTTAGCGAGGCGGTATAGGTGCCGTTACCGTTATCTGTTATTAGCCCAATAGTCGCATCACCGTTTTCGCTTAACACTATTGTCGATCCTCCAAGGGATAGCGCGTTCCCTTGGATATCTCTCGTCTGTACGGTTATTGTTGATATAGAGCTGCCATCCGCTGTGACTGTCGTAGGAGCGGTTGAAATAGTCGTTTGTGAGCTGGCGGCAGGCCCTGCAATAAAACCAATATCAGCAGTATCAGTAAGAGGTGTTGCGGCAATTAATGCTGAAATTGTAATAGATTCGGCAGTGGTATTAGTAATTGACGCGGTATAAGTACCATTACCATTGTCAGTAACTCCACTGATGAGAGCGTTTCCATTTTCTGACAATGTTACTGCTAGACCCCCGCTATTTAGATCGTTCCCTTGGCTATCCTTAGCCTGGACAGTGATGGTGGCAGACGTGGTTCCATCAGCCGTAATTGGCGATGAAGAGACCTCAATCGTGGATTGGGTAACTGATACAGTACCGGGAATGAAGGTTACTGAAGCGGTATCGGTTATTGATGTTCCATTTAATGAGCCACTAACGATTATTTCTTCTGCTACGGTATTTGATATGGTCGCAGTGTATGTGCCATCGCCTAGGTCAGTAACACCGCTAATAATGGCGCTTCCATTTTCAGCCAACACAATGGTATTGCCACCAGAGCTTAGGTTGTTTCCCTGGGCATCTATTGTTTGTACGGTGATCACTGTAGTAGAAGAGCCGTCTGCGGTGAGAATAGACTGGCTAGTGGAAATCGTCGTTTGGGCTGCCGTCGCATCGCCGGGTGTAAAGTTGACGGCTGCAGTATCGGTAATGCCGATAGAGGAGATGGAACCGCTTATTGTGATTGACTCAGCTGTGGTATTGGTCATGGTTGCAGAGTAGGTACCGTCACCAACATCAGTGACCGGGCCAATGATAGCACTACCGTTTTCAGATAGTACAACTGAATTACCGCCTGTTGTATAGACGGTATTGGTATCATCCCGTGCTTGTACTGTGATGGTGGATATACTAATGCCATCAGCGGTAACGGTTGTTGGGGAGCTTGATATTGACGTGTTAGCGCCAGATATAGCGGCGTAATACACCTGAACCTGTATGTAATCAACTCGAGTTCCAAAACCAATTCCGCCAGAAGTACCTCTAAGTCGAAAATTGGTATTGGAAAGTTCTGATTCGCTCCATGCGTGGCCCCAGGTGTCGGTACTACCCCCAAGGTTTTTGGTGTCGTAAAAGCAAATCAGAATGCATACCCAACCGGCTGTCTTTGTGTTGCTCCAACTGGTGCCTCCATCCCAGGAGAGGCGAAAATCGATATCCGCTGTGCCAACGATAATGGCAGCTGCCTTTGCCTGAACGGTAACAACAACCCCTTTAATGTTAGCGCCAGCTGGTATGCCGAAATTGAAATCCAAATACTGTTGTGTTGCATTGCCTGAGCCTATTGCATCGTTTCCATCATCTACAAATACATTGTCAGGGTTAGACCAGTTAGTCGGTCCAGAAGTTGTGGGGAAGTGTTGGCCGGTATCTGCGGCCACGGCAGATTCCACACACAGTAGGGTGTGAGAAAAAGCCAAAAAAACAAATAATAGGAAAGCAGGGGGTAATCGAAATAGCTTATCCAGGAATCACCTTTCACATTGTATGAGCATACTATAATTTATAGAGTGTTTTACCCTAGACGACAAGATATTGGCTGCTTATATTTGTAGGTGTTTTGATAACGAAAAATGATATATTTCAGGTGGTTGCGGTGGATTATCCAATGAGGATCATGTTAGATCAATGTAGCGATAGCACTCAAAACCAGGAGAAGTCCAAAATAAGGCTGGGGTAAAGGCTAGGGTAAAGTCTAAGTTAAAGGCTAAGGTTAAGAAAATCGTGAAATAGATGTCCTACTTTGGGTTTCAGAATCGTCTTAATAGGGAGAACTTATAAATATAATAAAACGGAGTAATTTATGAATAGACGACTGATGGTGATGTTTTTTGCGGTTTTTTTATACGCTTGTGGTGCTTCTGCCTATAAATGGTCGTTAGAATTCGACGAGTTTAAATTCGTTAACGCTAATACGGTAAATATAGATGAGGACGACAATGCGCACGTTCTAATTCAGGCCGCTTACCATGATACTGACACCGATTTACACTATTCTCATATTTCCGATACTGGTGAGATTCTGATAGAAAAATCCTACCAGACAGATATAGATTGGGACGATTTTGTACAGGCGGGTGAGCGTAAATATTTTCTCATAAGCGATAATCGTAATGAGGTTAATGAATATATTGGTTACCTAGATATAGAAAATGATATCTATTGGGATAATCTTGATTTGTCTACAATATTTAATGCCAAGCCTGGCAATGTAATCATTAATTCTTCTGAGCTACTTAAAGACGGGTCGCTGCTTTTATTAGGTGGTGTCTATGAGTCGACAGATAGCGTTACGGTTTTCTCTGCGTTTATGCTCATTGTAGATGACCAGGCTCAGATCAAGTCGATGCATAAAGATTCAGAATTTACATCCTATTCTCGTTATATCTCTTTGGAAGGTGGAGAGTACGCGTTGCAGGGTGTATTTGCATGGGACAAACAGCTAGAGACTGGACTAAAGGGTGCAGTCGAGCATCGCGATGTAAATGGTCAACTGATTTTTGATTTTGATGTTACGACAACCAACTATGTTAACGCATTCACTCCGGATGGTTTCTATTTGTTATCTGAGGACAAAGATAACAATCAAGTATTAATACGTCAGCTAAATTGGATGGGAGAGAAAATTGTAGAAATTGATGTTTCTGATGTAGGGCTAGCTTTAAATGGTGATCTGCAGATTTTGGCTGATGGTACATTTCTGTTTAATAATTCTTCGCAAGCTCATATCATCGATACTACAGGAGAGATACGTACACACTATAAAGCTCCTTATTCCGACGGTCTCATTAAGCGGGTTTTGGTGGGTACCGAAAATACGCTATATATAACAACAATGGATAAGGACACTGTGCAAGGAGGTGGAACCATTAAAGTTGATAGTGATGGTGGTAGTTTAACAGTGAGCTTCAATTACCAAGACATAATTGCGATTAAACATACGCAGGTATCTTCGGATAGTCGTGTCATTAGAGAAATTAATGAACCGAGGAACATAGTTTATCTAAGTACATTGTACGACGGTTGCGGTGTTTTTTCTTGTGATGAGACAGTCGTTAAAACGGAGAGGGGGGCATGTGACATTCAGGCAACGCTACTCAACAATACTGGGGAGTTTCTATCTTTTGTAAACATCTGTGACCGTAATAAAGCTGGACTTTCTTTAACGAACTATCAATAACGAACTATCAATAACGAACTAGCAATAAACATTGAAGTTAGGTATATCGAAAACAATGTATAGTTCATAGATTTTTGAGGAAATTTTAAGGGCATCAACAACAACACTGGTGCCTTGCCCATCTTTACATTAGGTATGAAGGAAAGATGGGCATTTTGTCTCAAGGCCTTGATCGTTGCAATTTTCTGCCTAGCGCTTGTGTTTGGCTGTAAACAGCAGGTGCGTGTATTTCCCAAAGGCTTTTGTCTGTATTAGACAATTGGTTTTTTTCCCATATAGCAACTACATTTAATTTTCTCCCTTAATATTGTTCGCTCCTTTGGATGGGTGCTGCAAATTTAATCAATGTTGTTTGTGCTCTAAGGGGTATAAGAAATCTACCTGTGGATTGACTCAAAGATATGGAAATTAATAATCAAGTACCTTCTAACGATGAAACGTCAGCTGAAAATTTTGCGTCCCTTGCTGGACGTGTTTACCTTGGTACGCGAGAGCTCCAAGAAGAAGATTTAACCAAAGGCGAAGCCATTTTACGCGGCGCAGTGGTTGTTGAACCGGAACGTTATTTTCCAACACGCATCGGACCGAAAGAACTGTATACCAAAGAGTGGATTGAAAAGAATACTGTTAAAGTACAGGAATGGTATACGCAAAATCAGCATGACGCCTATGATATTGAAATGATGGCGTTACATGATGGCGCGGTGAAGGAATTGTTTCTGCGTTTGTACGGTGCCAAAAAAATCATTGGGGTAATGGGGGGAACATCAGAATATATTCCTCGTACCTCGGAGAACTACAAGAATATTGCACGGATTTGTCGCACTCTGGCGGTGGAGGATTTTGTTATTGCGACTGGAGGTGGTGATGGCGCCATGGAGGCCGCTAATTTGGGGGCAAAATTTGCAATGTATAGTGCCGAACAGTTAGAGGAAGCCCTTACATTCGCGGAGCAGTTTCCTGCTGGAGGAACAGAGCCGGAAGATGTTAAATTCTACAAAGCACTATTTGATAAGTGGCCAAAACAAAGTATCAACTCTTTTGCATCATCGACATGGACATACACTGATAATAATTGGTTGTGCCGCTATCAGGCGCGATTTTTCAGTGATGCAGTGGCAGAATTTCTATTAGTTGATAACAGTAATTGCGGCTTGATTTTTGCGCCTGGTGGCCCGGGGACCCGCTTTGAATGTGGCTTGTGGATGCAGAATCAAGCGTATGCGGCGGGCTCTGGCACTGACTTTGCCAAGCCATCGGTTTTTCTCAATACCTATTATGCGTTAGACAGTCTTTATCCTTCTGAGATGAACTTTGCCTTACGTGATCGTGCCAAGTCTCAGTACCCGGAAAATTCCTATTGTAATAGCACCTATATGATTGAGCTGGGTAAGGAAAATCAACATATTGTCGATATCTTTACGCAGTTCGCTAATCGCTATTATCCTAATGGTGTATCCAATGGTATTGCACCCATTGTACCCAAGGTTGACCCTTCTAAACGTTTGCCGGTCAATCCAACACAACCAGCGTTAGTGAAGGCGCAGCAAGCCGCAAAAAGTGCTGTGGCGGCTTACGTTACCAAAAACAATATGACCATTGGTATTGGTTCTTCGACGGATACACTGGAATATGTGGTCGCGGAGATTGCGTTGTTGGCAGAAGCCAATGATTGGACGATTCACTGTGTGCCAGCGACACAGGGGGCACAAGATATTATAACCAAATATGTCTCTACCAGAATTCTCGGTACCGACGTGTTGGATAAGGAGCAATTACTTCTTGGTCTTGATGTCACCTTTGGTTGTGGTGTGGTGGCTCAAGGTGAATGGGTGGCCTTACAGGGTGAGGATCAAAGTCTGGGTAATCTGCGTACACTAATTCAGTCTACCCAGTCCAATTCTTTTGTATTGGTGAGTGAAGAGATGAGTGAGGAGCAGGATGCCTCTCATGATTGCCGTTTTTACAAACTGCCCATCGAGGTACAGCCTCTTACTTGGGCGGTGTTGGCAGATCATATTAAAACCCATTGTGATGCGGAGGAGGTGTGGCGTTTGGATGCGGGGTCGCCCCATACACCTTTTGTTACCGATGCCACCAACTTTGTACTGATGGCGCAGTTTTCTGTGGATCAAAACCTGGAAGAGGTGGTTAGTCAGCTTGCAAACATTGCGGGTGTGTATTGTGTGGGAGCGGTAAAAGCCATTGATACTTTTAGTGGTTAACACACCTTAATCCATTCGGAGTTGCACCGTCTGTGCAACTCCCGTTTATTCGCAGCATAAAAACACTCATGACGACCGAGAGAAATAAAACATGACGACCGGTAATACACCTAATAATAATCGAAAAAAAGTGATCATCGATACCGATGTGGATATCAATGGTTGGATGGCAATGTTGTATTTACTGAACCATCCCGAGATTGAGGTGGTAGGTATTACCACCGTAGGAACAGGCGCCTGTCATATTGATCCCGGTACACGTAATGCATTAAATTTGATGCAACTGGCCGGTGAGCCTACTTTGCCGGTGGCAAAAGGCTTGGATAAACCCATGGCTTATGATCACCAATTTCCCGCCAGTGTGCGTGATCAGGCGGATAATGTCTTTGGCATTACACTCCCAACTAATCCTAACCGCCCGAATCAAGCGGTTGGTAATGCGCTTGAATTTTTGGCAGGGCAGATTATTGATACGCAGGAAAAAATCACCCTCTTGGCCATTGGGCCACTGACCAATATTGGTACCCTGTTGCAACTGTCTCCAGAACTGGCACAACAGATTGAGCGTATTGTGGTTATGGGGGGCACCATCGATGCACCAGGTAATGTTAATAGCGTGGCGGAATGGAATATTTACTGTGACCCGGTTGCCGCAGATATTGTCTTTCGTTCCGGTGTGCCGATCACTCTAGTGCCCTTGGATGCCACTCAACATGCACCAATTACCCAGAACTTTTATGCGCGTTTATTACAACATCACATTACCCCAGCCTCGACCTTTGTTTACCAGGCGATTACCGAAAATTATGCATTTTTAGCATCAGGAGCGTTTGATTTTTGTGATCCTTTGGCGGCGGCGATTGTTACGGATAGTCACCAGGATAGTAATCTGGGTACTTACCGAGAACTGGGTCTGTCAGTGGTAACTGAGAACAATGATCGTTCTGGTCAACTGTTGCTGGATGATAATGCAGCATCGATAACGGTATGTTTTGATGTGACCGCTGCGGCCTTTGAAGATTTATTCCTGGCAACCCTTAATGGTGAACCCACACCACGAGATGAAATTACCTTTTTGTTAGACGGGGAACGGGTGACCTTAAGTGATGTGTCACCCCAAAGCCGTTTGATCGATTATTTACATCAACCGGATATTGGTAAAAGTGGTACCAAGTTAGTGTGTAGTCAAGGGGGTTGTGGTGCCTGTACAGTGATGCTTACTCATTACGATGTGGGTGAAAAAAGCATAATCAATAACGCTATTAATGCGTGTTTAAGGCCCTTAGCCAGTATTGACGGCTGCATGGTGACGACCACTCAGGGCATCGGCAACATTAAAGATGGTGTTGACGAAGTGCAGTATAAATTGGCCGCTAACAATGGTTCTCAATGCGGATTTTGTTCACCGGGTTTTACCATGAACATGTTTACGCTGCGGCAAAATAAACATCGTAACGGTGTGCGGGAAAAAATCACCGAAAAAGAAGTAGAGGATTTGTTTGATGGTAATATTTGCCGCTGTACCGGGTATCGGCCTATTCTAGAAGGCTTTAAACAGTTTGCTGACGACTATAAACCTCCCCATCCCAAACCTGCGATAAAAATTGATCCTAATTTTAAACCCGCCAAGATAAAACCCTTCGAGAAAATTTTACCTCCGGATGATTTTCTCGGTTATATGAAACAACCGGCTCCGCTATCGATAAGCCAACAGGGTTATACCTACGTGCGCCCGGTGACATTAGCAGGACTATACAAACAGAAAATGGAAAATGGCCCAACCGGGGAAAAATTCCGTTTGTTATGTGGCAATACTTCCATTGGTATTTATCCCACAAAAGCTATTTATGGCGAAGCCGCATTAGATCCCCATTATTTGGTGGATATTTCCGTCATACCGGAACTACAACAGGTGCATATTCACGATCAGGGCATTACCGTTGGCGGTGCTATTACCTTAAGCCGTTTACTCTCTGTGTTGGACAGCGCCATTGATCAATTAGATAAAACCCGTACCAGGGGTTTTATAGCGTTGCGGGAACATTTATTGATAGTGGCAAACCTACAGGTGCGTAATGAAGGCAGCTTGGCAGGTAATGTGCATATTGCTACCAACCAGGGTTTTCTTTCTGACGTAGTATTAATGCTGGGAACCTTAGGAGGAACCGTGAAGGTGTCTTGGGCTAATGGTAGTCAGAAGTATGACATCCTTGATTTACCGAAGGAGACAAAACTGGAAAAAGACGCTATTTATGAGTCGTTTTTTATTCCCTGCACCGAGCCCAATACCTATGTTAACAGTTATAAAATTCGCCGCCGTAACGAGGACAGTCATGCGTTAGTGAATGCCGGTTTTCTAGTGACATTTGAAGATCATGGCTGTGGCAATGCTTCTGGTAGCACTTCTGGCAGCACTTCTGGCAGCTCTTCTGGTAATGAGAGAACCGTTAAAACCTGCCGTATCGTTTATAACGGGGTGAATGCGGATTATCGCCTCGCCTCAACTACTTACGGTTTGCAGTTTCAGCCCATTACCGTTGACGCAACACGACAATTGTTGGTAGGGCGAGAGTGGAACGAACATACCCTACGTGATGCTCTAACAAGCCTTGAAAAAGAAGTTGTGGTTTATCGACCACCCAATAACGATCAAGGTCAGCCCTATGAAATTGGTCAAATTCCCTTTTCGTACCGCGCCTCCTTGGTAGAAACCTTATTTTATAAATTCTTTATTGCGGTTGCCGATGAAATTGAACCGGAAAAAGTTCAACGGGAAAATCGTTCTGCTGGGGAAACTTACCAGCGACCGTTGTCGAATGGCCGTCAATATTACAATTCCTACCCGGATGAGTTGCCGGTGTCAGATCCTTACATCAAATTGTCGGCATTTATGCAAACCACCGGGGAAGCTCGCTATACCCAAGATGTCCAACGTCCGCCCAATACGTTGGAAGCAGCCTATGTCTATAGCCAGGTAGCCTTAGGTCAGTTTTATTACCAATTACCCAACACTACCGCCCATGGCACAAAGGGTGAACGCATTGATGTTGCCAAGCTAACGGCTTTTTTGACGGACTGGCATTCGGATTTTGTCGCCTTAATTACCTATGACGATATTCCCCAAAAAGCGCGTAACTGGACCGGACTAGGAGGTGACGACCCTATTTTTGTACCTAGTTTGGATCAACAGTTGCCAGATGGCATCGAACCCAATGACTATTTTTATCCCCATCATCTGACCTGTGTAGGAGCACCGATTGCGCTGGTAGTAGCAAAAAGCCAACTTGTAGCGCAGGAGTTAAGTAATTTTGTCCGCAGCCAGTGTATTCATTTTGAAGAACAGCCTGGTGTAACCTTTGATGAGGCGATTGAACAGGAATTATTTTACCCCCAATCTCCGCCTACGGATCCGTCACTGACCCATCTTGCAGAGATTGTGCGCCCTGGCAGTAACACAGAATGGCTAGCGGCGCCCGCAAAGACGCCGTTTAAAATAGGGGACAAAACACTGCCGGTGGTAAGTGGCGGTTGCGGCACTGGTTATCAAAACCATTTTTATCTAGAAACCATGAATACCTTGGCGGTGCCCGGGGAGAACCGTTCCATTACCTTACACGTTGCCAGTCAGGATATTGCCGATAACCAATATGTGGCAGCTGGCGTGTTAGGAGTCCCTGCGGCCAATATTCAAGTAAAACTCACCCGCTTGGGTGGCGGGTTTGGTGGTCGACAATCGCGGTCACGATTTAATTCTACCGCCAGTGCTGTTGCCGCGTGGGTGTTAAACCAGCCCGTGCGTTTGGTGTTGGATAGAAATACCAATTTTATTACCTGTGGTGAGCGACACGCCTATCGAAGTCAATATTCTGCGGCTTATGATAATGATGGCACCATTAAAGGCTTTGCCATTGATTTAACCTCCGATGGTGGTAACACCTATGACCTGTCGTTTGCCATTATGGATATGTCGGTGCAATCTAACGACAACGCCTACAACATTGGATCTTACCGAGTGGGAGGCAAGGTATGCCAAACCAATAAACTCAGTAACACAGCGTTTCGTACCTTTGGTTTAGTGCAAGCGATTAATTTGGGCGAACAAGCCATTGAGCATGTGGCTTACAAATTGGGGAAAACCCCAGAAGAAATCCGTGAGAAGAATTTATATAAAGACGGTCATGATGAGTGGCGTGGTTTTACCATCACGGATCAAACCTTGGGCACCTTGCAGCGTTTAGAATTTAACGCCGCAGCGCTGGAGGATTTGTTGCCCATTAAAGATCAACACTTCGAGGATGAAAAATCCTTTGATCGAGCGGTAGAAGCGCATGATCCCAGCGAGACGTTTTCTGGGGGAGCCAATTTAGTGTCGCTAAAAGAATACAGCACAACCTCTTATGACTTCACGCCCTATATGGAAGGGCTAAAATACAGCAAGTTACAGGAGTTATGGTTTGCGTTAAAACGTGACGCGAATTTCGACGATCGTTTGGAAAAGGTAAATCAATATAACGCCAAAAACCGTTGGCGCAAACGGGGTATATCCATGATCCCATTAAAATATGGTATTTCCTATTCGGGGCCTAGGGGCACGTTAAATCAAGGGGGCGCTTATGTGCTTGCTTATTCTGATGATGGCTCGGTGTTGGTCTCCCACGGCGGTGTGGAAATGGGGCAGGGCATACAAACCAAGATGGCACAAATTGCCGCCGAGACTTTGGGCATTGATATTGAACGTATAAAAATGGCGGATACCGATACCAACGTCATTAGTGATGCTAGCGCAACGGCGGCATCCACAGGTTCTGATTTAAATGGCGGCGCGGTGCAATTGGCTTGTCGTAAGTTACGCAAAAGGCTGGAGGAGTTTTGTGAGAATTTAGAGCAGTACACGGTGTACTTTTCCAAATTCGACAAAACCAAAATGGATGCCGGAATAGTGAGCCAAATGGAAACGGTAACCCGTAACTGGCGAGACCACTGGTCAGAAGTATGGCCAGATATCTGCGCACTGGCTTATGTAAACCGAGTGGGGTTAACCGCCGAGGCGCGATATAAAACACCCAACTATTCCGGGGTAGATTTACACCATTCTATCGGCAATATCTTTTTCTATTACACCTATGCCGTAGCGGTGAGTGAAGTGGAAATTGATGTATTAACGGGGGATTTCACCGTATTGCGCAGTGACATTTTATTTGACCTGGGTAAGAGCCTGAATCCACTCATTGATATTGGCCAAATTGAAGGTGGTTTTGTTCAGGGCATCGGTTATCTCACAACCGAAGAGATGACGTTCCAGGGAGCCAATCAAGCGCCAAGGGCCGGGTATCCTGCCGGAGCACTGACTTCTACCAATACCTGGGAATACAAGCCACCGGGTACCAAATCCATTCCATTGGATTTACGGGTACGAATTCATGATAACAGCGATAGTAAGTTGCAACAGAAGGGCCCCAAACTCGATGGCGCAGCTGTGAAGTCATCAAAAGGCATTGGAGAACCACCATTGGTATTGGGCAATACAGTATTTTTTGCCATCAAACAGGCGATCCAAGCGTTTTATAAAGACCAAGGCCATGACGCTTGGGTTGAGATGAATGCGCCCGCAACGGTAGAGCGTATCCAATCAACCTGCCGTGTGGCGATAGATGAACTTAAACTGTAAAAATACTGTTTGTTCAAAACTCAATATTATTGGTTTCGTCGCATCCAGCTAAGCGATCTCATCGCATGGTAGAATCATATCTCAAAACCCTATCAAACTGAGCAACCCATGATCACCTTCAAAGGCCGCCACACACCAAAATCCATCATCCTTCAATGCGTTCGCTGGTACTGTTCTTATGCGCTGAGCTATCGTAATATTGAAGAAATGATGGCAGAGCGTGGTCTCAATATTGATCATAGTACACTGAATCGATGGGTTGTTCACTACGCTCCGAAGTTGGAAAAAGCCTTCCATAAAAAGAAGAAACGACCAGGTGATCGCTGGCGAATGGATGAAACCTATATAAAAGTAAGGGGCCAATGGCGCTACTATTATCGGGCAGTCGATAAAGAGGGGAATACCATCGATTTCCTTCTCACTGCTAAGCGCGATACCAAGGCAGCGCTACGTTTCTTCAATAAAGCCATCGGTAGAAATAGTAAGCCAGGTTTAATCAATATCGACAAAAGTGGTGCCAATAAAGCAGGCATTAATCAGTTCAACGATGAGAATAATCGGCGA
>CAJXXT010000054.1 GCA_913063495.1 uncultured Gammaproteobacteria bacterium
TACATTAACATAATGTCACAAATTGATTACAAAAAAGTGACCAGACATTCACAAATAGCCCTAAAGTATTAGACATTCACTCCGAAAATACAGAAATATGGCTAAAATGCCCGAATATTATTTGATCACCTTCAGTCATCTTTACTCAATCCACACCCAAAGTGCCTGATGCCTTCATTCTTTAATTTTTCGAAAATATCGGCATAATACGCGCAACTTTAGAAAAGGCCTTTATCATGACAATTGAACAAACTCTTTTAGCTCGCTGTGATTCAAAATGTGAGCTCTGCGCTTCCGACAACTCCTTATCGGTTTATGAAGTTCCACCCGTAACCGAGGCTAGTGCTGAACAGTGTGTGATGTTGTGTATGACCTGTAAGGCTCAAATCGAAAACAACGAGCCTACTGATGCAAACCACTGGCGTTGTTTAAATGACAGTATGTGGACTCCAGAGCCTGCCGTTCAAGTGATGGCTTGGCGACAGCTCAAGCAACTTTCCTCTTCCGAGGGCTGGGCTCAAGACCTATTGGATATGTTGTATTTAGAAGATGATGTTCGTGAATGGGCGGAGTCTGGTACGGCTACGAACGATGACGATGGTGATACTCCATGTGTTGATAGCAATGGCGCCACTTTAGAAGCCGGTGATACAGTCACGCTGATTAAAGATTTGGTTGTTAAAGGGGCTAACTTCACAGCCAAGCGTGGCACTACCGTTAAAAATATCTCTCTCACGCCAAATCCTGAACATATTGAAGGCCGTGTTAACGGTACTCGTATTGTGTTGTTAACCTGCTTTTTGAAGAAAGCGAATTAATTAGCAGCTATTCAGCAGATCCCTAAGGGCGCACCGTATTTAAAAATCCACAGGTAAACAAGCAACGTTATCTTTACCTGTTAGCTTTTTATACACTGCAGAAAAAGCATCACATTGAACATCATTGGTAGATTGCTCTGATGTGCTTTTTGCAGCTTGTTGCTTTTGCTTTGAAAACTCTTCTATCAAGACCATTGCAAGATCAGCTACCGTTATCGGAGTGAAATCTTCCAAGGACTGCTCTCCTGTTGCCTCTATACGCTTAGCAACATCACTATCCATTGCCATATTTTTCGCCCCAAACAATGCGTCTCTTGCAGCATCTCTGATGCTCTCAAACGATTCAATTTGACCAGCAAGGGCAACGTAGGAATGAAATGCACTGTCAGGATGCTCAATCTCAGCTATCGCAGGTAGTACATCGTTATTATTCTCAATAAATGCTCGATTATCTTCAATCCGCTGCCCTAAAGAAGGATGATTGATAAAGCGCCAGTCACTACCTTTCTCATCCATATCAAACATCGCTAACAGTCGAGAAAACGACTGATTTAACGCTAGTGGGTTGTAGCCACTCGCCAACAAATTCAGCATGCCGCCTTCATCAGCCTGACATTCTGCATAACGCATAAATGCTGTTTGTTGAAACTGCAACCACGGATCTGCTTTCCAAAGAACCTCTGCCGTTGGCAAGCCACCCAGACCTCCTCCTAAGCCATCCGGTATTGGAGGAAGTGATGCTGCATCAGGATAGCTTGTCAGATAATAGTCTGGGTTTATAACAATAAACTCATCATTTTCATTCTGATCCGTCCCATCATCACCCATATTGCAAGAGCTATTTAGCGCCTGGCCAGCTGGGTCACGCAGTAATGCATAGTAAGCACTTTCTGGATCTTGACTGAAAGTGTATGGAATATGTGGAACAGTTTTATCTCCGAAAGCTTCATTCACCTCAGTATTTTCTTCTACGACCAAATCATTTTTCCACTTGGGGTTCACCAAACCAGGAATCGCTAGACAAAAATCGACTACGGTTTTTAACGCTGTACCTACTTCGTATTCTTCATCAAGACCACCTTGTTGTATGCGTAGCGCTAACATTCGCTCTAAGTATTGCGCAATTTCCATCGTATCGATAGTTGCCATATGGGACAGCTCATGGGCAATAACCCCCGCCAATGCAGCCTCATCGTCCGCCATAGCATACACGCCACTAAAGGCCGCTAAATAACCACCCCCCGTAGTAAAAGCATTGGGGGTTGGCTGATCAAATACTTGGGTATGTACTTTCCATGGAAAATTGCTGTAACGAGTTTTTATTAACTCATCAACAATCTGTTGAATCATTTGATGACGCTGATCAGATCTATCAACAACCGAAAGCCCCAGCATTGAGGTGTTAATAGCGTAGGTGCATTCTCCATACACTCTTGCCAATTCAACCGTGCTATCTGGATCAGGTCGAGGTGCACAACCGGTAGCAACCAAGATTAAAAGAGTAAAAAGTACAAAACGACGAAGCATTATTGTTATTTTTTTTATTACACAGAAATCTACTAAAGAAAGACTTTCCATAAAACGCCCTGCTACGATGAACCCAAAAGGCTCATCGTACAGAAGGCATATTAGCGAAGCAACACAGTGTGAGGAGTTGATAACACAATAAAATACAAACCCGTCACATTATCAAACTATATTTGAAATTGAACCTTCAGGAATTGCCCACTAAAACCGATAACCGACACCCAAACTAATCACTGGCCATGCCTCAACATCTTCCAACTCCTCTTCTAGATTTTTCTCTTCTGTTCTTAACTCCTTTAACAGCTGCGCCTGGATTACAGGATTGGAGTTGCCTATAGGGCTGTCGGCCGACAATTCCACTTCCAATGGGCTGGTAACAATCACGCCAATATCCAAACTAAAGGTAAAACGATCTTCTGGGCAGGCCGCATTACCCCAACCAAGTCCTACATAACCAGACATAGAGTTACTGTATTTTGATTTTAAATGTAGGGTACCGATATCTTCAGGAGTAAAGAATACATCGCCAATTTCTGTTGGCTCTGTAGGCACAGCTGTACCGGTAATTTCATTTCTTGAGGATACAACACCAAGCGTTAATCGAATACCGCCTGCAAATGGATGCCAGTCTAATAGTAAACCGTAATTTTCCAGATCCAATGTGGCGTCATATTCCACACCATCCTCATCTAAATCCTCATCGATGCTATAACGATGCAACGTACCTCGTAGATTTAAATAGTTACCGTATATCGGGACAGTGAGACTTCCGCCAAGACCCGTTGTTCCAGCGGTTATTGCCACACCAACATCAGCTTGGGCTGTGGACGCCACTAGCCCTAACATAGGTACTGAGATTGATGTCAACATTGATATTACGCTGAGTTTTAAAAACGCTCGCTGCTTTGTACTTTGCTGCTTTATGATTTGTTGTTTCATCGTTTCTATCCTTCACATTATTTAATGGGGTTTTAGAGTTTTGTTGTTGTTAAAACTCCATACGTCCACCCGCTTCAATGGTAGAAACACTGTAATCATCATGAGATAACTCAGTCCCGTATCGCAAATAAGCCATCATGCCACCCTTAAATAACGCGGTAAGTGATAGTGATGCTTCAATATAATCACTATCAGGTGAGGCTGTATTTGATGTAAACGAACCCGCCTCAGGAGCATTCACAAATGCCGCTGTAACTTGACGCTCGCCATCATTTAAATCCTTCACCCATTCCAATTCAAGCTGAGGAATTAGCACACCAAAAGGAACACTAAAAACACGCTCTATATTTGACCCTAAAGAAATAGGTACAGTTCTTACAATTTGTTGATCCAACGATAATGCTAAACCGGCACTATCCGTTTCATCGTATCCATCAATGGTTGATTCGATATACCCTGCACGGCCATAACCGGTAATCATCCATTTATTAATAGCCGTTTCCCAACCAAGGCTTGCACTCAGGCTTACTTGATGCCCTTCCGTATCACCACTAGCAACGGAACTCACCGCGGTAGCCCCAGAACCAAAATTAATTCGACGGGTACTATCATAATCATTGCCGGAATAACCCAAGACCCAATCCACATAGACATTTTTCTTAGGGTACCAATTACCATAAAAAGAAACACCGACAGTATCACTATCAAACTCAGAGCGCCCTGCATCAGATTCACTGGAGCTATCCCCAAGGCCTAATGCAACACCTAAAAACACGGTATTACTGACTCTATAATCAACACCCAGCGTTAACATTTGAGAGTCAAAGTCGTAACCATCTAAACCGTCAGCGGCATCTTTGTCTCCCGTGGTAATTGACCCTGTAACAAATGCACCAAATCGACTACCACCGAAAGCATCTTCGCCTGCTGAACCTCCGCGCATTTCGCTATCGAGAATATCTCCTACTGCCAACGCTTTTCCGCCAATAATCGCTTTTAATCCCGCAAAACTAACCCCTTGATGCCCACCCCGTAGATTACCTATACGTTGCTGGATGTTGTCTACATTTTCGGTAGCGATTTGATGCGTATCATTGGCTTGCTGACCTATTTGATCCGGAATTAGTTGGTTTAATGCACCGGGTAATTCGTCGGCTGGCAACCCTCCCAATGTAGCACAGGTAGCGGCAAAAATTGCATCAGCGTCATCGCCTCTTCCTCCATTGATGGCGCAAGCAACATCCAATGTAGAGCCCACACTTTGCTGCTTGGTTTGCTCTGCACCGTTTTCTAATGGGGATAACGTAGTGTCGACAAGAACAAAAACGGTAGCATCTGCGGTCTGCCCATCTGCCGTCCTCAACGTGTAAGGTAATTGCGCAGGGCCATCAAGTTGCCCAAGATCTGCTGGAGGCGTATACGTAAAAAGATTTGCCGCTGAAGAATTGGCAACCATGGTTCCTTGGCTGGAATCTGCTGAAAATGTTATCGTTGCTCCACTAGAACTAACACCTTGGGGGAAAAAGTCATTTTCAATGGGGTACACCAAAATTGATGCTCCATTGGTAACGTAATCATCATTATTGGCTGTTAGCGTTGCAGCTGATACAACAATGTCCAATGTAACCGTTGCAGGATCACTATCCCCAAGAAGATCGTGTAATACATATGTAAAGGTTACTGGCGAACCAGAGGGGCTAGCTGGCGGCGTATAATTCACTGACAAAAAATCACTCTGATTTATCACCACCGAACCTTCAGATGGCTGAGTTACAGAAACAATCTTTGCCGCATCTACCGCCGCTTCTGAACCGAGAAAAATACTGTCATTATACGCAACAACAAGATGTTGCGTCCCCTGGTTCGGATCTATCGTGTACGTATCATCTTTTGCAATTGCTGCATACAGTGGCCGACTCAGGATAAACAAAAAACCGATACTGATAACCAATCCAACCTTAATGCCCGACAGCTTGTATCTCATAACGCTTCTCCATGCAGTTATCTGTGCAATAAGACACCTTGCATGACAAAGCATCTTTAAATAGGAGATAAAAGTATAGAAGTTGGGACAAGAACACGCCAAAAAATAGATCAACTGAATTAACTAATTTGCTAAGCGTTAAAATAGAGCAACGCAATATCGCTATATCTATCGCTTAAAAGTCTTAGTTTTTAAGGCCTTAGTCTGGAGGGGCTTATTTCTTACTACGACCAGGTTTTTTACCTACACCTTTAGACTTCGCATTACTCGCCTGCTCAAGCCAAAGCAATGTATCAACATAAGAAACAAAACGATTTAAATAATCAGGAGAAAGTCCGCGCATGGTAGAAAGCGATTGTATTACAAGCATTTGCGAGTTAAGTGGGCCTGGATCTTCAGGGCCATTTTTAACGGATTGCATTACCAAACGATCGGAGTTCTGTTTTATCCAAGACTCACGATAAAGCCGAATGGCATTGGGCTCTCGTTTCTGACCCGTCGCCGTACCGGCAAAGGATTGCACAACATCACTTTCTTGCTGTCTCAATACGTTCGTGAAAGAACCCTCACTTATACCTTTATCGTCATGTGATTTTCCTTGATCAAGGTACTGCGTCAAAGCAACAAGATCTGCTCTCACCTCACTTATTTCCACGTCCTGCTTTTGCGGTTTTTCCACGCGTTTTATAGCGTTATTTTGTTCGGTTTTACTTTTCACCAAAAAGTCATTCTGATAATCATCCAGCGCTTTACGCGCCTTCTTCTCGATTATTTGTGCAACTAACTTACGCTGTTCACTCGCTCGTTTAATCATGGATTCGATATAACGAAAACGTATAGGATCAAAACTATCGGCACCCTGCTCTAGCAACGATTCGATTATCGCCGCTAATTCTGCCGATGTGGTTGATCCCGAACTGAGCGTATCTGCAGCTAACATAATTAAGGTTTAGCCCCTCTCGGCACTGGTGCCATTTCCACACGTCGATTCTGCGAGCGCCCTGCTGCATCCTGATTTGACACCACAGGGTGCTGTGCCCCAAACGCTGCAGCAAAAACTAGGGAAGGGGGCATACCTTCTTCAATCAACGCTCTGGTCACCGTTAATGCACGCTCTGCAGATAACTCCCAGTTGTCGTTATAACGATTATTGCCTTTTTGAATCGGCAAATCATCGGTAAAACCGCTGATCATTAACAGCTCGTCACGCTCCCCAAGATAGACTTGCAAAGGAGCCACCAAGGTTTTAAGCAGCTGCTTCCCTTCCGGTTGCAGCTCATCGGAGTTTAATGAGAAGAGAACACTTCCACTGATACCAATACGACCATCTCGCAATGTCACTCTGCCGGTAGAGAGGGGATCTGCTAATGCTTCTTCCAACGCCATCCGTCGCTGCTCTTCGGCTTGGCGTTTCTGCACTTCTTGCTCAAGGTTTTGTGCAAGCTCAAGCTGAAATCCTAATGACCAGACTAGGATAAGAACAAAAACCCCAACAAGCCCAGACATTAAATCGCCAAAGATCGCCCAAATGGGGGGCTCATGGGGTGAAGCATCCTCTAGCTCTTCCATTAACTCACCTCTTCAGCAGAATCAGTCTTAACAACATCACTTTCTGGAACAATGCTTGCCTCTTTAGATTCCATCTCGTCTTTCTCAACAACATCTGTTGATTCCGACTTGGCTTCGTTCGGTGTGCTTTCGTTCGCTTTAGTTTTATTCGATATAGCTTGCCCTGTCTTTCCCTTATTCTCTTCACTCAGCTGACGTAACTCTTCAAAAATTTCCTTCTGCGCCATCAAGCTATGATCAATAATATCTCGCGCTTGCGCTACGTAATAACCTAACTGTTCATCACTTCGAGAGTTAGAATTCTCTAACGATGATTCAATGCGTGTTAGGTTCTCGATCAGGGTGCTATTGGATTCATTAAAGAGTTGAACCGCAAAACCAAAGGCCTCTCCCAAGCTCGACATCTCTACCGCACTTCCTGCAAAGTTATCGGCAATTTCTGTGGCACTACCTGCAAGGCTTTCTGCAATGCCGGATAACTTGGTGACTTCTGACCCAACATGATCGGTAAACTGGGATCCAACATTTTTTAACATGTTTGAGGATGAGTCGACTAACATCTCTACCGCTTCACGTTGCCCTGTTGATGATTGCTCCAACGAACCTATCAACGTATTAAGCTCCTCCATCATACGTTGGCGCTCTTCTAGCAAACCATTGTCACGCTCAATGTTATTGGAAATTTCACGGCGTAAATGACTGATCACTTCCGCTGCTGCACGAGGGGTCTCAGATGCAGTTTCAATCAACCGAGTCATTGGCTCTTCCAACGCACGGCCAAGTGTACCCAAATGTGATGTGACGGTTTCTTCCAACGTAGATAGCTGATCTACGGCCGCCTGCCCTCTTCGTTCTTCATCCGCTCTAAGAGTCTGAAGCTCTTCTTTTAACATGCTTGTTAGATCAGTCATACGCCCACTATGTTCGCCTAACCATGCTTGCTCAGTATCTATTCTGGTTTGAATCAATGCTTCCGATGATTTCAACAAGTTTGTCATCTCAACCAACATCGTTGTTGATGTAGATTTCGCATCTTCCGTCATGCTTCGCGCTGTACTTTCTAGGGATTCAGAAATAGCGTGCTGCTGGTTCAGTGATTGCTCACCGGCTTCTTGCCATTGCTGCGTTAACGTTGCCGACATAGATTCAAATTTTTGTGTAACCGATGCAAAAGAACGTTGTTGCGTGTCAGTGATCTGCTTCAACTCATTGGTATAGATGTTGGATGAGTCCGTAAGCTGCGCCAGGGCATTTTCTTGTGCTTGTTTAAAGGCTCCAGTCCAAAGATCTAACCGTTGCTTATCACTTTCATCCTGACGCTCAACCCATGCTGCCGTGGTTTTATCCAGGGATGACAACATAGACAATGCACTGCCTTCGAATTTGCCACTAAACGCTGCATGAGACTCACTCATACCTGCAATCAACGCTTCATTTGATTGCTCGTGCGCCGAAAGCCCATCTTTCCACGCCTGTGTAACCTGGTCTGAAGTATCACCGAATCGATCCGTTAGTGTCTCAAGCTGAGTTTGCACTGTGCTGGTAAGCTGCTGGTGAGTGCTTTTCGCCTCAGCTTTTATACCAACCATCGCTTCCTGAACAATGGGCTTAATACTCTCACCTGCCAAACGCCCGCTTTCAGACAGACTTTCTCTGAGAGATTTATCAACAGATGAGGCCAAATCTGAATAAACACTAGTAACAGACTCATGAAACTTCTCTTGATTGGCGACTAATGTGTCGCTTAATGTTTCACCCATGCGCTCCATTTGAGATGCCATCAACTGCAGCTTTTCCGCCACATCCGGTAAGGCCGTTGATTGAACTTGAAGTGCTTTGTAGGTTTCTTGTCGATTGTGGGTCAGTGAAAAGCAGCGAAATACCGTAGCGATAGTAGAATCAAGCTTACGTGTTGATACCATTCTTTCACGTCGACTTAAGGTGGATAACAACCCGAGCATCGCAGATGCCGCAACACCTGCGACGGAGGTACCAAACGCCAGACCTAGACCTTTTATGGGTGCAGCTAACCCCGCCCTTACGGCTTGAAGTTCCGTGGTTCCTTCCAATGCGATAACGGCACCTTTTAATGTATCAACCATACCAACAAAGGTGCCTAACAAACCTAGCATAACGAGCAAGCCGACTAAATACGGTGTCATCACCGGAGCAGGTAACCCCACTCGCTCACCTTCTATGCGTAAGCGTACTGAGTTATGTAACGATGGGTGGAGTTTGTTCAGCCATTCATCAAGATTGGTAGATTCAGCCTGAGACAAGGTGGCAAGTGAACTCGATAAGGTTCCTGTCGCTTGACGAAACTGCACAAGCTCAATAAAACCTATTGTGTAAGCAAGGCCTATCACCACCGTTACTGTAAGCGCCAACGCATCGGTGCCAACAAACCCAGCCCCCATCCACACAACGGCACTTGCACCTAGCAAAAACGCTGTCACAAAAAGTATTCTAGTCATCAATTTCTTCTACCTGTTCATTAAGTGCTTCAAGCTGTTCATTCAAGGCTTCAACTAAGCCTAAAACTGGCTGTAGTCGAACGTCTAATTCTGCGAGAAGCAATCCTTGCATCTCCTGATAAAAAGTATGTAACCATCCACCTGGCTTAACCCATTCCGCTTGATTATCGACAAGTAAATCGTCAACATCTGATTTATCATCGCCTGCCGGGTTAGTTAGTACTTGCTGATATTCTTTTCTCAAATACTCAAAACGTTTGCTCAGCAGCTTTGGAATTACCGCAAAAAGTCTTCTAGTGTGTACCGCCAGCACATCGCCCAATGCTGTATCTAGCGCCACAAGTTGGGCGAGCTCTAAGGAAAGCCCTGAAACACCATCTCTCACGTAAAGCTGAAGGCTTTGTACCTTAAAATCGATTTCCCGTTGATGCCTTGCATAAAACCGCTGATAAGGTTCATAAGCCATCGCCTTATCCCTAGGTGTATCGGCCTTAGGAACCGGCAACGGTATCGTCGAAGGCCTCGTACTGAACGTAAAACTCATGATAATGGACTTTACCAGCACCTCTCGAACCCTAAGAAACTCCGCTCTCACGCTTTCGCTGGAAGCTTCTGTTGGCTCAAACGCCATTTTTGACAGCTTGCTGTGTACAGCAGACAAGGTGATAGCATCCGAAAAACTAACGAGCTGCCCTAACTTCTCGGTAAATTGCTTATGGGATACCTCAACATCAGACACCGCTAAATCGGACAAAAAACGGATAAGCCGCGATCCATTCAGCGATACATTAGGTGAAGATTGAGTCATAAGTGTTTGTTATCCAAATCACTCATCTAATTAGCTCAATCAGTTAACTGAATTAATTAAGGGGCAATATCGCCCTAGAGTGCTAAAACTGGGAGGTGTACGACAAAAAATAGCCCGATTTTGGTATCCATTTTCCGCGAATCATTATCGCTATTTTGATGAAATATACAAGGCTCCGGTACAACCCTGCTCTCACTGTATCGTTTCCCATTTGGCCTCATCAGACCACAACCTTGGCCCCATTTATGATGGTGTCAACGTGCTGCCTTATGTGACTATCAAATTATCAACTAAAGATGAGGGGCAAAAATGGCTATTACATTACCAACACCTAAAAACGTCACCATTATTCCAAGACAACCTAACCTAACCTTTGGTGATTTACCTAGAACGTTTATTAAAGATAACCCTGTTCTTACTGCGTTATTTTGCTCCCTTTCTGCGGTTTTTCCACCAGGGGAACGTCAGTTCATCAATAGTGTTAGATATTATCAAGACCAAGTCACTGATCCAGAAATGAAGAAACGCATTCGAGCGTTTATCGGACAAGAGGCCCATCACGGTAATCAGCACGCCGTTTTTAACGACAAGATTCAGGCGCTAGGATGGCGTGTTGACCTTGTTGAGAAACAGACCACGTTTTTTAATAAGTTCATTAAGCGATTTTCCCCTGAACGTCAGCTTGCACAGACCGTTGCACTTGAACACCTCACTGCGCTGTTCGCTGATTTTTTGATGAATAACCCGGCATTCCTGGGAGACAACCCCAACCAAGAACTTAAAACAATGTTCTTGTGGCATGCCGTTGAAGAGACCGAACACAAAGCCGTAGCTTATGACCTTTACCAACAGGTTGTTGGTGATGACAAACTCAGAACCACAGAAATGAAAGTGATTTTGCCCTTTTTTATGGGCCATATGATAGAAAGTACCTGGCTATTACTTTATAAAAACTCGGCACTGACTGATCGATCTGGCTGGAAAGAAGCTTGGCAGCAATTAATAGGAAAAGACGGAATCCTCACTGGGATAAAAAGCGAATTACAAGACTACTTTTCAAACGACTTTCATCCGTGGCAACAAGATAATTCCAAGCTGGCGAATGAATGGCTTGGGGAGTTGGCTCTGTAGAGCTTGTGCTGTAAAGAAAACATCAGGTTAACCCTTGAGCTGTTATACTCTGCGCATCTAATGACCAAGCGCAACGATTTAACATGCCCTCGAAAAACCTAATCAGCCTAGCAAACCTCGCAAACCTCGTCACAAGTGTTACCAAAGGACTTGAGCACAAAGAAATCTGTATTGATGGAAGGAATACAAACTATTTAGAGGCCGGCAGCGGGGAGACCTTATTGTTTATACATGGTTTTGGGGGAACCAACCACATGTGGCGGTCATGGCTGCAACAACTAAAAACACGATATCGAGTAATTGCTGTAACAATACCCGAATTAGAACCCACCCTTAATTTCTCAAAAGCACACTACTCTTTTAGAACCTATTCAGAGTGGATAAATGAATTCATTGAGAAAATAGGTGTTACACAATGTCATCTACTAGCGCATAGCACAGGTGCTTGTATCGCTGCTTTTTTTGCAAGTAGCTACCCGGAAAAAACCGTTTCTATTACCTTATTCTCCCCACCTGACATTGGTCAACTAACCAAAGGAACAACGGAGAATACGTTTGAGAAAGCACGAAAGCTAGATTTAACAAATTCAGACCAGTTGAAAAAGTTAATATCAGATTCATTTTTTTCTACACCAAAAATACCGATGCTACTTCTAAATCAACTCACCAAAATAATTAACTCGCGCCAGAAAGATATCAATTTCATGCTTAGCCAATTATCAAACGCCTCAAGTGTATTGCTGCGCCGCCTCCCACTAATAAACTCTCCAACACTTATTATTGGCGGAAAATCTGATATTTTCTTGTCAAACACCGAAACACTTAAATATTTACAGCATCAAATCAACGGCAGTCAATTAGAACTATTGGAGAACTGCGGCCACTTTCCATTCCAAGAACAAACCAATATTTCTATGGCCATTTTCGAGAATTTCATTGCGACAACACTGAATAACAATCTGGCTGCCAGTTAATAGAAAAGGCCAATACAAACTAAAATAAGTATATGACAGGGTTGCAAATGACAGAGCTACAAATAACAGATTTAATAATGGGTAACGGTAAGGAAGCCGTTAAAGGCGCGTTAATTACCACTCAATATCGCGGTTTTTTGCAGGATGGAACCCAGTTTGATTCGTCTTATGACAAAGGTAAGGCATTTCAATGTGTAATTGGCACTGGTCGCGTAATAAAAGGTTGGGATCAAGGTTTGATGGGGATGAAGGTTGGTGGTAAACGTAAGTTGTTTGTACCTGCACACCTCGGTTATGCCGATCGTGGAATGGGAGAGAACATCCCGCCGAATTCCGACCTTTCTTTTGAAATTGAATTGCTCGAAGTACTGACTAGAGACGACTGACCTAGGACAAAAAATATATTCATCCGCTATACTAAGGCAATGAATGAAGAAAAGCCTTATCGTCAACATCTAAAAATCAACGTTCCTCTTGCCCTTGCAGCGCTCCTTCTATCTGCGGTGGTGATACTTTTCTCATGGAATATTGGAATCGTTTATCCATTAGTTGTTGGTTGCAGTTTATTAGGCCTTGGGTATAGCTATTACAAAATCCAATACCACGAAATAAGAACCATTATTCGAGTTTTTATCGCATTAGACTGTATTTTGCTCGCCATTGTTTCTCCAGTGGCGTTCGCCTAGTAACATTTCGCAGAAGTATAGCTATATACCACCTTATCCAATATGCCATTAACGTCG
This sequence comes from uncultured Gammaproteobacteria bacterium, assembly GCA_913063495.1. GTDB lineage: Bacteria > Pseudomonadota > Gammaproteobacteria > Pseudomonadales > Ketobacteraceae > 42-54-T18. Next base: position 12,968 of record CAJXXT010000054.1, read on the forward strand.
TTTAACTTACCAACTAATGCATCTGTCGCCTGTTGGTTTTGAGTGATCGCATCAAAAAACGGATATGCATTGGTTTTACAGTTTTGCTGTAATCCACATTGAGCGACTGTATCGGAAGCGATAGAAAATAACTCTCTCGTTACAGCAAGTTTTACCGCTAAAGACGCATAACAAGATAACTCTTTATCCGCATCAGTCGTATCGAGTTCAATATTAGAATTTCTAATATTTAATAAAAAACGATGATAATTTCCTAACTGCAATAAACTGGACAATGCCAAATCCCTTTGTATTGATGCCGTTGCTTTTCCTCCATCACTCATATGAAACAATTGATCATATTGATAAGCAAACTGTCGACTTCCTTCGGCAAGACGAGATAACACGTCCATCAGTGCTGACGTATGTTGTTGATCCGATGACATCACCCATTTTAATGCGATAGTGGCTTGCGCCATATCGTCCAACTGTAACGCATGATCAACGAGTTTCTGTTGATAGACGCTATCTATAGCTTTATCAATTTTAACGGATATTTCCTCTACTAAACTCACTCCCTCAAGAAGTAATATCTCCATTTTTTGTTGGTACAAGTGTGTGTTACCGGTAGCTAACCCTGAAATATCGACACTGCTTAGTGCCGCATCAAGAAATCGGTCTTCCAACAACGTTAGTAACTCAACAATTTCCATATTCATGCCAGAAAAATCTACATACTCACCGCAGTTATACTGTGGGCATTGTTGATTACAACTCAGCTGCTTTTTAGCAATCTCCTCAGCCTGACGTTCAATATTAGGTAGCCATTTCTCAAACTTGTCATTTAACGCACGCTCACAACGCCCTTTCTTTGATGATATCAATAGGTGTTTAGGTTTCATTAGAAAAGCATAACGTTCTGCATCATCATTCATCATTGCCTGATAACGCTCTTCCACCTCAAAACTAAACGGGTGTACCTCTCCAATACCCGCTTTAACCTGTTTAACAAACAACGCCAAGTTTACACATACAACACAGACATCGCCCTCTTTCTCAGATTCTTTCAATGCAGTTGACGGTTCAGAGTCTCCTTTCTCACAACCTGTTAAAAGTCCCCCCATCAAAACAAGAAAGACAGAAACGTTAACCATTTTTCGCTTTATTCCAATTAACACATGCATAATACGTTTCCTAATGACTACGATTGCCAGTTACAAGCGCTACTTTTTACACAGACTAGTTACAGCGGTTGACGTTTCCTAACGGTCGATTACAAACATCTTTATAACTCTGTGCTTGCATTAATGCCACTACTCGGCGAATTTGATAAATACGTAATACCCTCTCACGATCAGAGAAATTGACAGTAGACATCTCTGATTTTATTTCCGCTTTGGTATAAAGGTGCTGCTCTGGCTTTACTGTTACCAAGTATTTTTCTGCATTGGAAAACACCCGATCTTGAATACTAAGGGCCTGTGTGCGAATACTATTAACAGCGTATGACATAAAATCCATATAAGACCCAAACAGATCACCAAACACGGGCACACCATCTGAAGCCATCTTTCCAATTTCTGCAATAGTTGCAAAGTAACTTAAACTATTCGATAGGTTAGCTTCTTCATCGCTACGCAAAGCACCCAATGCAGACCCGATAGTCTTCCCCTTATCAGCATAGTTTTCGACTAAAGCTGCCGCTCGTTTCGCAACAGCAATCTTTTCTTTTAACTTATCAAGCTTTAACGTATCAATAACATTTGATGCAAAATACTGAACGACCGAATTTCCCACACTCAACAACTGCTTTTCTTCTGCATTAACATTAAGTGTTTCATACGCCACGCCTGAAAGCGTTAGATATTTTTGTGTCACCTTCGCAGATTCCCGAAATGACTCCATAAATTGTACAATCGGATCCGTTGCATTCGCTCCTGCCTGTTGTGCTACAAATATAACAACACTGGCAGCTTGTGCTTTATGGCGAACAACCGCTTGCGCATAAAGCGCCTGCTTTTTATCAAGACGTTTTAGGTTTGCTAATTGTCGATTTATTTTCTGTTGTTCAACATTCGACTTCTCTCGTATTACCGATTGAATCCGTATTAATCCCCGCCGATAACCCGCAAGGATTTCAATCTGTGCCGCCACATCATTTTTGAATTTGGTGATTTCTGGTGTTAGCAATTCTTGCTTAACTAAGGCTGCTATCGATAAAAGTGGGTCACCCTTACCGCTAATTAACGTATTATACAATTCTGTATATTGTTGATGAATGCTAAAGTATGTTTTATTGATTTTATCTGCACTCCCGTCAACCCGTTTTTTCTCTAGCTTATTAAGTTTTGATTGTGCAATATCCAAGGTATCTTCTAGTAGCCTTTCTTTTTCCGCTAGATCCTCAATTTCTTTTTTCGTCAGATCATCTTCAAGGTTAGTGATTGCCAAAAGCTGTATTCGTTCTTGTTCCAATGATTCTTTTCGCTGTGAAACACGGGCTTGTACATCTACTGGTTGATCATCCATTCTGTTTATCTGATCATCAATAAGTTTTATCCGTGTATTAAAACTCTTTAGAACATCATTTTTGTTCTTTCCTGACTCATTTTCTTTAGCAAGCCGGTATTGATTAGTTCGATAATCCAAAATCACACGAATCTTTGTATATTTTTTACGATTTTCAAAATCAATGCGCTTACGAATCAATAACGAATGTATCTTCGATAGCTGTTTTTCTACACCGTTGGCACTGTCCTTTGCATCATCAATATCCTTAGCAAGATCCTCTAAGGACGCCGTATCACTGATAAATCGCTCTATGTCTTGTGAATTGTTATTCGCCTGTTTTATCAATCCCAATAACACCTCAGCTTTTGAAATACTGGGTGCAAGCCGCGTCACAACACGCTGAATCTCTTGACTCATTAGATAATAACTCTTTTGTCTTGAAGCTAAGGTTTTTGCGACCCTCTCAATGACTGATCCGCTAAAAGTAAGAGGCACCAAAAAATCAGAACGATCATATAATTCCACCGGTCGATTAGCGACAAATCCATTCAGCTTATAAAAGACATCAATATCTTTTGCGGCATGAATATACATCGACATTCTATCTTCCGTGCCAGCCATGTTCATAAAAAAATCCATGTCTGAATCTGCAAATGATGTTGATCCATAGAGTTCCATCAAAAACGGCTTCGGACGCTCCCCCAAATCATAGGCAAAACTCTTATAGACCAGTTTTTTATAGATTTTTGCTCTGCCTTCAAAATTCTGATCAAAAAGATAGTGATACCAACGCCAAGTATCTTCAGCAAGTTGTTTCCGATAACGAACAAACTCCTTACCTATCGTTTGATACTGTTGCTGTATTTTCTGAACTTCCTTTTTTTCATTAGCCGCTACATTTCTATAAATGACAGCCATATTTTTATCAATTTTTTTATAGTCATAACCGAATTGAGCTTGAAATTTATCTTTTTCATCCTTGAGGGTTTTGGCTTGCAACTGACTAAAGTCACGAGCCAAGGTAAAAACCTTAGCCACCTCAGCTTTGACTAAATCCATTTTTGCTAACCACGTATACTTTATGGCGGTACGCGTATTGTAATCTGCCCAATCCCGCATCTTATCAATCCATCGATCAACCTTACCCATCTGTTTAGCATTCTCTCGATGTTTCTGTTGGGCCTCAATAACATAATTTCGATTACGTTGAAACGTCTTATAAATTGTCTCAATTTTTGTACTAAATACTTTGGTTACATAACCTTTACCCAATAATTGCTGTTTAAAGCGAAGATCCATCTTATCCAACGCTTTCAAATACCCCTCTATTTGCTGATCAGATTTTAAATACAGATCTGTGATTTCTTTATTGGTAACAACCCCATTATCCTGCGCCAAAACGTTCGTGCAGCACAGCCATACAAGACAACTCACCAAACCCAACCTAACCGAGTGGAATACCATTAAAAACGCCCCTTACCTACCCTAAGCCGTATACTGAATGGCTACCTGAAATATTAATCGCTAAAGTCTACCCCAAAGAATAGTGGATAATGTATGAAAAAGTACCAATCCAGTGGTCTTCAGCCCCTCTCAGGCTCTGTATCTTTCCTTCAATTCATAAGTACTGTATATTTCCCGGGCATACAAGGAAGCGAAACAATCTTTACGTTATCAAGGGTCTATAAGATGTATACAATAATAAAATTATTCACAGGAATGGTGATAGCAATGGCAGTGGTTACAACTTCGTTAGCAAACACTTCTGAATGGGAGCTTAAAAAAGACAAGAAGGAGATAAAAGTCTATACCAAAAAGTCCGACAATTCTGACTATTACTCATTCAAAGCTATCTCATTAATCAAAACAAATACTCAAAGCTTAGTTAACCTTATGCGAGATATGAGTGCGATGGATCGTTGGCTCGAAACCTGCCGAGATCCCATTGTTGTATCTGAGCCAGACGGGGCATCAAGAATTATTCATATGAAAAATGACTCTCCATTTTTTCTGATTAGTGATCGTGACCTGGTTCTTTTACAGCGTTTTCATCGCATATCGGATGACGTAGTTATGGTAGATCTAGTTGATCACGGTAACGATGTCGCAGAAGCCGATGGCCATGTCAGGGGAACGTTTAATGGCCATTGGATGTTCACCAAAATTTCCGACACCGAAGTCGAAGTTGAATATCAAGGGTTAACTGACCCTAAGGGATCTGTTCCTGTATCCATGGCAAACTTAGTTGTACTGGACGTGCCTTTTAACACCTTAAAAAAGGTGCGAAAGATACTACACAACAACAAAACAAAATATGACAGCCCAGTTGTGATTGACTCTTTATAAAATATTACGTTTCTTGTGCTTTTTTAAAGGGGCGAATATACGCCCCTCAATATCCCTACATCTCATTAGTACGTTCTACCAATTTTAATAAGGTTGTTAACAACGCGGAAGTCTTAATATCGATTTCTGGATCCTCTCTTACAAAATGATCACTACCAATAGCTAAAACCGTATACCCAGGTGCTAATGCATCAACAATAAGTGTCATTCCATCATTAGGCCCCAGCTTTTTTAAGATAGGATAAAAGCTTTCTGCAAATGGTGTTATATCACCAGAAAACGGAACCCCAACATAATTGACAATAGTCACTTCGCTTGGAAAAGTCAGCTGTTCAAATCTTGGCTTACTTTCATTCACGCTTAGGCTTTTTAGATCACTGTAATCCCAGCCTTCAAAGAAACAGGCCAATTTAAGCAACCAGGATTTTGTCCATGGAAGTAGATAATCAATAACAGGCGCACCCTGTAAAACGCCGCCTATATTAAGCCAGGCAACAACCGGAGAATCTGCCCCCATTTCACTCAGAGCCAGCGCTACAGCAGGCCCCGCAGAGCTGGCGCTAACAATAATAAGCTTTTTATGGCGATACAGTTCCATCGACTTGTATTGCTCTACTGTATCTAACAACACCTGTGCATTCCCTTTAACGGAGCCAGCTTCAGGAATAGGAACAATAACCGCTTCAAACCCTGCATCATCAATGATCTGACGTGGAGTTTGTAAGTCTGCCCCCGTAAGGTGTCCATTGCTTTTGTAATCCCAACCCGGCATAAACAAAACCAAATACTGATCAGCTTTAGAATCAAGATACGTTTTACGCTTAATCCTTTCATCATCGTCAAGTTCTCGTGATGCCGCCAACTCCTGTAAAAACACCCGCTGAGACACCTTATTTTGGGGAATACTTGCCAAGCATCGCGCTAAGATTAATGTTGCCACATCCGCAGAATACGCCTCGACAATGACCTTCAGCCTATCTCGTGCAGGAAGCTGATAGTTATCCGGACAAGTGAATAGTGGGCCTCCCCCTTTTGTATTGTCATAAACTATCTGTACTAACTCAGAATCTACCTGAGTATCCACGGGAATCCCCGCCAGCTCCCCTTGTAGAGAGTACGTGGAAGAGCATCCAGATAGAGTAACAAGAGACAATAGAAGGATAAGTAAAAAATGCGAGGGCTTGAGTTTTTTCACGGAAGTTCACCTTAATAAATTGCACTGAGTTAAATACAGCGAATCATTAAGCAGTAAGCAGTAAGCAGTAAGCAGTAAGCAGGTGATAACCGTCTTATCAGAATTGAACAATACCTGTTAGAAATTGAAATTTATCTATTAAAAAAGTTAAATAGCCCTCTATTTCATTGATTATTAAGATGTTATTTATTTTTCTGCTCAAGGCGATATTCACTTGGCGTGACAGAGTAGTGGCTCTTAAATACTCTATTAAAAGGAGCAAGTGAACGAAAGCCAGCTTCCAATGCGAGCGTTAATAAGGGGGTATTATCGTATTCCGACAACTGTAAACAGGTCGCGACCTCCTTAACCCGATAAAGATTGATAAACTCATTAAAGTTTCGGTATCCCAGCTCACCATTAATAACCCGGCGAACCTGATATTCCTGGCTCTCCAGAGCATCTGCTAATCCCTTAATAGTGACACTATCTCTGGCATAAAATCGATCGTTTTGCATTGTCGAAATAATCAGTTGTGCCAAAGAAGAATATGACTCCTCAACTACAGTAGGGGTCTGTTCAATAACAGAAAATATACTACTCGTATTGATAGATAAGAAATGCAAACAAAATAAGGTAGATAGACTCAATATCAACGTGACATTAGCCAGCTCAACCCAATCCGCGGCGCGTTGATATAAAAACAACTCCACCACTAAAATGGCCAACATATAACTGCCTGCGCCAACCAATAGCAGCAAACGGAGGCGGCGTCTTGGCTCGACCAAATCCGAATACCAATCTTTTATCACAAGCATGAGCCCCATAACGACCCAAGCTACCTTAAGAAACTGCGCCACCCACCCAGCATAACCGCCAACCCGCCCCAGATCAAAATGTCCAAATTCAGAGCCAAAAGAAACAAGCCCCGCGAGAGCGGTTAAAACAATTAGGGGCCAAATCCACAACCGAAGAACCGCATTCTCCTGAAAAATCGTACGTATCAACAACCAAAAGAAAACAGGTACCAAAATAGCGAACAGAATTATGGGGTAGGCCCAAAGCCCCCAATCCCAGACATAAACAACAAGGGGTGCCAGTAAATAACTGCAGATGCTCAGAAAAAACAACACGCCATAGAAGTACTTTAATTGCCCATCCGATTTATGATCAGCGTTATGATAGGTTCGATAAGAGATTAATAGTGCCAGCAGTAATAAATCACTGCAGCCAGCTATACGAAATACTAATTCTAATGTCGACATTTTAATCCCTTAAAAAGGACAAGGGCTATACCCCAGTATTCGTTCACCACTAATGGGATGGTCAAATTGTAACTCGCTAGCATGTAACAATAACCTCTCAGCCATCTGCTCACTACTTTCGTTTTTATAAAGGTCACATCCAAGAATTGGATGGCCTATTTTAAGGCTGTGAATTCTTAATTGATGAGTACGACCCGTTTCGGGATTAAAACGTACACGACAGCGTGAGGGGTGTTGCAGGCGCTCTAATACATGATATTCGCTGCGGGCCGCTTTACCTGTATCTTCGCAAATTTTTTGTAATGGGAAGTTCGGTTTATCCTTAGCAATTGGAAATTCGATAGAACCCTGATCGTTCTCTAGCTGACCTTCAAGTATAGCGATATAAGATTTATTAACGGTACGATCCTGAAATTGTTTGCCAAGCAAACCATTGACCTGTTTATTCAGCGCCACCACCATAATGCCTGACGTACCAAAATCCAATCTATGCACCAGTGTTGCCGTAGGGAATGCTCCGGAGTTTTCAAGCCTCCCCTGCACCAATCGATAGTGCACTGAATCCTTATTGAGTGGATTCTTACCTGATAGACTCAGCAAACCGCTAGGTTTATCTATCAGCAATATATCCTCATCCTGATAAAGAATACGAATCTCGTCGTAGCAAGGGGGGGCAATAAAATCATCAATAATGGTCATCGAAGGCTACTTTATTTCTTGCGAATTCTAAGCCAAGGGTTCTCAGAATCAGGCGTGCTTGCCTCTGAAATTTCAGGCGGCTCTTTATGATTATCGTTATGGCTATTTTTATAAGGGTTTTTTGTATTTGATTTCCGCCCTTCCTTAGATGTTTGTTCCTTATTCCCTTTATCTTTGCTTTTTGTTGTCTTTCTATCGGCACTTTTGCTGACAAAATCTAAATTGGATTTCGGTAATTCTTTTACCGTTATGAACCCTTCGATTGTTCTTCGGTCGATGATTTGATTCAACCGGCGTTCAATAGCACACAATCGTTTGAAGTCATCCATAGAAACCAAAGAGACCGCTTCACCACAAGCTCCGGCTCGACCAGTACGACCGATGCGATGAATATAATCATCGGCATCGTCAGGTAAGTCATAGTTCACTACACGCGTAAGTTCATCAATATCAATACCCCGCGAGGCAATACCTGTGGCCACCAATATGCCAATCTCACCAGATTTAAAATCTGCCAGTATTTGTGTACGTACGGCTTGGCTCCTGCCACTATGAATTGACTCGGCGTTGATACCTCGCTTTTCAAGCTGACTAACTAACTTCGCAGCACCATGCTTTGTACGAATAAAAATAAGCGCTTGCGTCCATTGATGCTCTTTAATCAAATGACTCAACAAGGCCGACTTTTTATCCTTATCGACAGAGACTATCCATTGGGAGATCTGAGGAGTTGTCGTACTATTATCTGCAATTGAAACTTCAATTGGATTATCAATAGCAGTATCTGCTAACAATCGCACGCCATCTGGCATTGTCGCGGAAAACAACAGATTCTGTCTTTGCACTGGTAAACGTTCAATAATCTTATTGATGTCACCAATAAACCCCATATCAAGCATTCTATCGGCCTCATCCAAGACCAACATTTTTAACTCATCAAAATGTAAAGCTCTTTGATGAGCCATATCCAACAACCGACCAGGAGTGGCAACTAAAATATCGATTCCATCAATAAGCTGCTGTTTCTGTGGCTCCAAATCAACACCACCAAACATAGCCATCGACTTGATATCAAGGTACTTCCCATACTGGCAAATATTACTCTCGACCTGTATAGCCAACTCCCGGGTAGGCACTATAATCAGTGCACGAAGACGTTTTGCCCGCCGCTTACGCTCCCCACTCGGTTTATCTCCCTTCAGCATTTCTAAAATGGGTAATACAAAACCAGCGGTTTTTCCCGTTCCTGTCTGTGCCGCAGCAATAAGATCCCTCCCGGATAAAATTGCTGGAATCGCCTTCTTTTGAATAGCGGTAGGGGTTTCGTAACCCAGCTCACGGACGGCTTCTAGAATAGGGGTACTTAAATTCAGTTTAGCGAATGTCATTAGGGATCTCAGGACGATAACGAATTAGCCTCCCATTCCAGAAAAAGTGTCTGAACAACTGAAAAAGGAGGATAAAGGACAAGGTGACACAATATAACACATTATTGTGAGTGACCGTCGCTACTGCGCAAGCAAACCATCAACCCGTTATGCTGTCATCGCGTTTTTTTGTCGAAGATCCGCGACCTTTGCCCCTTCGTAAACCGAACCAGTGATAGCGATACAACGAATATGACCCAGCATCGTAAATGGGGAACTGTTATGAACGAGCCCGAATGCCAAGTTTTCCTCCGGATTAGCCCACCCTCCCGCGCCACCAAACCCATAATGTCCAAAAGCATTTGGATAATTTCGAATAACGGCATCCGCTCGGTGATAACCCAAACGCCAATGTAGAGGATAGATAGCAACTCGATCAAAACGCCGCGTCTGCACCTCCCTAGCTTTTTCAATGATCTCTGGAGTAAGAAATTGATGGCCTTCAAACTCTCCCCAGTTAGAAAGCATGGCGTATAATTTGGCGAGGCTTCGCGCATCAAACATCCCATTCACTGCGGGAATGCTAGCCCGGTAAAACTCAGGGTCACCAAAATAGTTAAGTAACTGACGAGGGGTTAAACCACGACTAAAAAGTCGACGAATTTGGCCTGCGGGAACATATTGAGGAACCTTATAACGTTTACGAATAGTTGAATAGTCACGTATTGATAGCGTACCCATTTGGTCTGCTAAACGCGGAAAGCTATTATCATCAACACCAATTACCAGACCATCAACACCTAATGGTTCCGTTAATCGCCTATAAAGAAATTCATTGAAGGACATGCCACTGATCTTTTCAATCAAAGCCCCTAATAACCAACCAATATTAAAGGCGTGATACCCATTAGCTTCTCCAGGCTCATGAATAGGTTTAGCTCCAGCAAGAGCATCAACCATCGCCTCCCAATCCAAAATATCGCTAGGGCGTTCAATCAAACCAAGAATTTGATAGAGGCCCGCTTGGTGAGACATTAATTGGCGAATAGTAATATGTTCTTTGCCATGCTGTGCAAACTCAGGCCAGTAGGCAGCGACTGGTTTTTCATAATCAACCAGGCCATCACTCGCTAGAATATGAAGGCAGGTTACCGGTACTGCTTTGGTGGCAGAATAAACAAGTGATAATGTATCCTTTTGCCAAGGGCGCTGATCATTGCCAGCAACACCTCCCCACATATCGACAACTTTTTCACCATGATGGTAAACACAGGCAGCCGCCCCACCGCCAAAGCGTTTTATCTGATTCGCAAATTGATCCTTAAGCTTACTAAAAGCAGGATCGCAAGTACCGTAAATTTCCACCATAGCCCTTATCCAATAACCTTGTTATCAACAGACTAAAATTTACAATCACATAATGCAAATGTATCAAATTGTGTATATTTCCACATTTATGCGCGTGTCAGCTGTTTTCGCAACCAACTTTTATCAGTATCCGCCGCTTTTTCAGTTTGTAATTCAGCAATCAACGTATTAATGGAGCCCGCCACTTGTTCGCGAACTTCCCACTGTGCATCTCTGTTTTCATACCGGTCAACATAACTTTCCGTTGATATAGGCTTCCCAAACCCGATATAAAATTTCTCTGGTTTTGGTATTGACGTTAAACCTATGCCTCTAGATATCGGCATAAACATATCACCGTTTCGAGAGAGATCATTAAACGCCCTATTTTTCAACAATTTTTTTCCTAACCAAGAATCAGAAAATTGATTTGCATCATAAATAATTTTAAACGCATCATCACAACCAACAGAACCAAAAGGAATGATGTCATAGCCGTATTTCATTGCCATTTTTGCGAAGCCAGTTCTTTGTTTCCAAAAAAGCTTGTGCTCTTCACCCGCTCTTTTTGCGACTTCCCTGCCTCCACCTGGGAATACCATAACATGCTGACCAGACTGCATCAGCTTATCGCAGTTTTCAGGAGTCCCCGGCACTGAACCAAACTTAATTAGTGCCTTTCCCCAGACAGGTATTTTATAGTGAAAATGATCACCTAATGTTCTTACAAACACTCCTGTATTTTGATAAATGCCATTAAAAACGAGTGGCGAATCCACCATTCCATAAATCGCATGATTGCCAACAAACAACGACGGTCTGTCAGGATTGATATTTTCAAATCCGGAATAAACGGGGTTAAAATAAAATTTTCGAAAGGCCATTTGACGATCTAACCATTCTGCTGATGGAGGCGTAAAATCGTCAAATTGAAGGTTAAGTGAGTTTTCTGTCATAATAAATAAAAACCAATAGTCATTAGGTAGTTTCGTGCAAAGTTAGATAATACATCAATACGAAATAGACCATATCAACGAAAGTAGACCTAGTCATTGGCCAAATCATCAATATTTTCTACCCCAATGCCAACTTTCCTGAAAAATCCAGTCAAAAATATTAACCAAACTTCTTCTCATGCACTTGCAAGGTTTTTTCCACTTTCTGCAAAGCAGTCAATATTCTATTAGCTATCGATAAAGAACGATTTTCACGACCCAACAGAGTTTCTGAATGTGCGGCACAAAGATTTTCAGCATCGCGCCACTGCTCAGCTAATTGCTTAGCCCAATGTCGAAAGTCCCTAACTGCCCCTGCACGCTTTTCCAGCGTCTTTGGTAACGTTATGTGAAACGTGACTTCTGGTTTCTTTATCTTGCCAATCAACCCAGGTAATTTCAGATACATCAGCGTATCGTCAGTATGAATAGTCTTTGAAGTTTTGTGATATACCAGTACGGATGAGAAATGTAGACTCTCATTAGTGGAGATAAAGTCGACGCCAGAGGGAACAGAAAATTCGAAATCATCCGCAAACAGCGCAGCACATTCGTCTGATTCGGTGAGCTCCGATTGCCAAGGCAGATCGGGGAATTTATCAAGATGCCGCTGCGTGCCGTAGAGCTTGGCGTTTGGATACTGCTTATGAGCTTTTTGTACATGCACAGTATGGAATGGGTGCAAATTTATAATGGCTTCAATGTCCGCTCCATTATTGCTTAAAGCATCGATCTGCGCCTTCACCTTACCTTTCAGGGTATAGGCATCTAAAAGTACAAACTTACCGTTGCCGCGCCGCACCAATGAGGCATGCGTGCCGATGTTTAAAATGCCGCCGATTTTAAAGGTGCCGCGGATGTTCCAGAAATCATCCGAAACTTGCAGTATATGGTCGTTCATTGTTCTTGTTGCCTTATTGTCAGTGCTTTTCATGTGTGAGGTTGAGGCCAGGAAATAATATGCCGCCCCTGAATTTTGCGTATTACTCTAGTGACTCGTAACAGTGCGCTATGAAACGAGGCGTGCAAATGGCTAGAAAAATTAAATCGTCTGTTCCTGAATTGGTAATTCGTTGTTTGCAGACAGGTGGGATGATAACTACATCGCCTGACTTTACCTTCCTTGGTTGGGAATCCCCTATTTCTACGATACCTACACCGGATAATATGCAATATCTTTCGGTCGTATCCCTTAACCTATGCCACCGGGTAGTTATCCCTGGCTCAACTCTCGCCCTAGCAATAGATAAATCTGGATCAGATAACGTATTAGAAAGCTCTGTTATGTAGCACTTTTCTGCCGAAAAATAATACTCTTGTACTTCGTTGTTACTATTATCTGTCATAATTATTACTGCCTAACGCCAAGCTCTAATTAATAGGGTCATTTCTAATATACCTGCCCTTATCGAACTTAGAAAAAAACTGCTTAAGTACAGGGTGATTGATGGGCTCTAAACATTCATCAGGTTCCAGATTTTGCTCGGCTACGTAAGTTGAATGTGTACTTTCATGAACCAACACATGGTACCAAGGTTTGTTTTTTGGTGGTCGAGACTTTGCGACTTGATCATACCACTCTTCTGTCGCTTGGAATTCTCGATCAACATCTACAATTACTCCGCGATAATTAAAAAGTTGATGATGAATAATATCTCCAACTGAAAATTTCGCCCTGGTAATATTTGTTACAGTTCCCATGTTTACCTCACTTTAGTCGAGCTGATTGGCTCCTAACGCTTGCAGCTGCGGACGCTGGGATATTTTATGAACACAGCGCCCCTGCTTTCCGACGGACTGTACTTGTTATACATTTTTGCCTACCTGAGTAATTTGGTCATTGCGGAGAATCAAGTAAAGAGGAAAGCCTACTGCTACGCCAGGAAAAGCTCCCAATAACAAACATACCCAACCATGCTTAACTGATAAAGTCTTTGCTTCATATAGAATCCAGACTGCCAAAGCAGCCCAACAACAAAAAACATCAGCGGAATAACCCGATGCATAAGGATTAACAAAACCAGCAGCTAGCGCACCAATGATATCAGGATTTTCAATCAATGGAGGCATTACAATGATGAAAAACAGCAATGTAAAAGCTGTAGCTATTCCCAACATGGCATACTTAAAAACCGACTCTTTCATATAGCTCTCTTTTTCGCGATTAGGATTTTCCGTAACCTGCGCTTGTTATGTTTTAATTATTGATGCCCTTTATCTAAATTTTCTTTTTTCTCATAGCTACATTTAGTGGCTTTCAACGTGATTCAAGAATGATCTATGTGCGTATCATTAGGGAACGGCTTTCCCTTGCCTATTTCAGCTGCATCTTTAAGGCTGAGCAAAAACACTGCCCACTTAGTACTGCAATGCGCCAAAAAATTTGTTGATTCTTTCCAGTTAGAATGAATAAACCTTACTAAGGTTTGATTATCTTCAACCCTTAGTTGGAACAAAATCTCTGTTCCCACCCATGCCTCTGGCACGCTACCTACATGTTTCCAGACAACACTTTTATTTGGAACAAGCTGTGACACAGAAAAATCGGGGCCTCCGCCATTAAAGCGAAATTTGATAACTGAACCTACGACCCCAGCTCCAGATATATCATTTGTCCACCATTGTGAAAGTCCACTATCTGTAGTCAGCAATTCATAGATTGTTTCAGGTGATGCCTTAATTCCAACTTGATGATTTATATCAGTCATAATATTAACCTTCAGCTCGCTTGCCACCTAACATATTAGTGTTTAAACGCTGTGCGGAGCATCGCGTATCATTACTGTGGATTCATTCCTGGTGGCTAATCGTTGTACTTTACCGCCAATCTCGTTCTATTCCAACCTCTTCCTTAGTCCTTATGGAAGCAAAAACGAAGTGACGACCATACGACACCCCAGGGGATACCCTGCCAACGGTTAGCTGCATTCATATTTAACGCCTCATTAACATCTGTTAACTTACTTCGTCGTTGCTCATCGACTTGGTTGAGTGCACGAGTTCTAGAAAGATAAAGCCTTTACGTTATCTGAAAAATTTAATTTGATGAAATCTCTAAATAGTTCCATTTTAGCCGACATGTAATTTCTTTTACTAAATATCAGATAGATCTGCTGGCTACCGTAATTTTTCGATGGAAAAAGCTCAACTAATTTTCCCGAACGAATATCTTTATCTACAGTAATGTCTAGGAGCATTGCTACCCCTAGACCCCGAAGAAGCATGCTGTGTAAGGCGACTTCGCTATTAGTGGTATGTGCATGATCTACCGCAATAAGTCCCGCTTTTTCAGTGGGGAATAGTTTTTTGACATATTCAGAGACATTAACGTAGGTTGGAAATATCGTCCTGTTTTCCGACAGTAGGGATGC
>CAJXXT010000055.1 GCA_913063495.1 uncultured Gammaproteobacteria bacterium
GCATCGATCAAACCTTTAGCGGCACGTTCTCACTGACATTTGATGCGAGCTTACCTTACACCCATCATTCACGGTATTTAAAAGACGTCACACTAACAGGGGAAAATGATAGTAACGTGACAGTGAATGAACTGGATAATGATATTACCGGAAATGGTGGCGTTAATACTGTGATATTTGCAGGCCCATCTTTTGAATATGGTATTGAGAATAATGGAACAAGCGTTGTTGTTACGGATTACCAGACCAATCGAGATGGCACCAATACATTAAAAATGGTAGAAAAGCTTCAGTTCAGCGATAGTACAACAACACTATAAGATGTACTTAGAATAAGGAATAAGCAAAGATAGCATCCGTTTTTGCGTATTCCTTATTAGATAAAGCGACACGGTATAACCATGTTCAACCATGTTCAGCTATGCTTATTTATCAAACTATGTTCATTTGCTTCCACCTCGACGAGTCGAGGTTAACAAGATTTCATGATGCTATTCCAAATGAGGACTTTTCCGAAATGAGAGCTTGGCTGAAATGAGTACATCAAAGAAGGTGATGATCGTTGAAGACGATACAGAAATATCACGTTTAACCAAAATGCTGTTAGAAACGGAAGGTTATGAATGCGAGACTATTTTTGATGGCGGGCAAGCAGTCTCTGAGATTCAACGTATGCAGCCGGATATTGTTATTCTCGATGTGATGTTACCAGGGCTCAGTGGGGTTGAGGTCTGTTCCCAAGTTAGGGAGTTTTATCAAGGTGCTATTTTGATGCTAACGGGGTGTGACGATGATATTACCGAGTTAGCCTCCTTTAAACAGGGAGCGGATGATTACGTAACCAAACCGATCAAACCTCATTTGTTACTCGCGCGTATTCAGGCACTTTTAAAACGTACGCAGCACAAAGAAATCAAAAAAAATTCAATATTGATGTTTGGTGATCTACACATAGACTGCCAAAATCGTCAGGTTCGTATTGCAGGCAATTCCCTTGATTTGACCAGTGCCGAATTTGATATCTTGGAAGTGTTGGCAAAACAGGCAGGGGAAGTTGTTAGTCGTGAACAATGTTGCTCGCAGTTACGGGGTTTTGAATATGATGGTATGGACCGCTCCATTGATATGCGTGTTTCTTCATTACGTAAAAAAATGGGGGGGGTTCCTGGGCAGGAGAAACGTATCCTAACGGTTAGAGGGCGCGGTTATATGTTGGTGACACAATAATATGCGTTTTCTCAATAGCCTTTTCTGGCAGCTGTATTTAAGCATACTTGGCGCATTGGTGTTAATCGTGATGTTGTTCTTTGCGATGATGGAATACATCAATCATCAAACCGGTGTTGACGATTTTCATCGAGATATTCATATGGTGTCACAGCCGATACTTTCTGATTGGCGAGAGACACAGCAAGTTAATTCAGACCTGATGAAGCAGGTCAGTGATACAAGCTTCTTTCATATCTCGGTGCTTGATGCTGATGTGTTTCAAGAACGCCTAGTGGATTATGAATGGGTCAGAACCATCAAAAATGTCGAGATATATCAAAGCGTGCAAGATGGCCTTTCGTTAGCGGCGCAAGTTTTACCTCGTACATCACCTAGTACATCACCTAGTACATCACCAAGTACGTTGCCAAATAGAGAGGCCTGGTTAATTATTGAAGATATTGATGTTGATCCAGATGCTGACGATCTTAGTGATCACATACGTCAGAATTTTGAGGATGAGTTACAAGAAGATTCGCAGCAGGAGACAATTCTACAGCTTTCGGCTATCGGACTGTTGTTGCTCATCGGCACGGTGTTAATGGTGTTGGTGCAACGAATAAGACGGCATATTGATGGTCTCATCTCGGTGAGTAATGATTGGGCGAGAGGGGAGCTTTCAGTAAAAGCGAATGTAGATGCCCCTGCGCCTCTTGATCAATTAGCGCATGGCTTAAATAAAATGGCCGACGAGCTGAATCAAACACTGACAGAACAACAAGTCATGACCCATGCGATTTCTCATGAATTACGCACGCCACTCAGTAAATTGCAATTGGCATTAACGTTGATGGTGCGTAAACATGCTGAACTTAACGATGAACCGTTGGCAGATGATTTGCTGCGTTACATTGATGAGCTGGAAAATTTGGTAAATCAAATGCTGACCTTTGCAAAGATCAACTATCAAAAAGAACTGTCTTCAATCGACAAGATTTATGCATCTAAGCTTATTAGCGAACGCGTTAACGAACTCAAGGTTTTGAACACCGATAAAATAATTAGCGTTTCTTGTCAGAAGGATGTTGAAATAGAAGGGGATCTTTTTAATTTACAAATTGCCATAGATAATATTCTTAAAAATTCACTGAAGTATGCCAATCAAAATGTACAGGTATCTACTAGGCTAGAATCATCGCACCATTCATCACAACATCACGTTCGTATTACGATTGAAGATGATGGGCCCGGAATTCCCCCTGAAGATCTCAAGACCATTTTGATGCCATTTTCTCGCGTGGACGAAAGCCGAAATAGAGCGTCGGGAGGTTTTGGTTTGGGGTTGGCCATCGTCGATGCCATTATCAGACAGCATGAGGGGGAGATATTGCTTACGGAAAGCCCTCTAGGTGGTTTGTCCTTTTCTATCGCGCTGCCTTTGCGTTAGGCGCCATTCTTAATACCCTAAATGGTTACCTATTATCGCTATTTAGTCTTATCAGTATTTATAAAGTATACGGTAGAGACGTATACTGAGGGGAGGGTAGTTATACGTTGTAGGTGAGTCGTAGGAGAGGTATAGACCATGAAACGAATCCATTACTTGGCCCCAACATTAGAAAGCGTTGAGGAAATATCTAACGATCTACATGAGAGTGGAGTAACCGATTGGCGCTTCCATATCATAAGCAAAAATGAGGCGGGCCTTTATACTCATAAACTGCATTCTGCCAACATCCTGTATCGCTCCGACCTTATTCGTTTTATGGAGCGAGGCCTGATTATTGGAGGTTTTTTGGCTGCTTGCATAATACTTCCCCTAGCGACAAGTGGGATGGTTAACCTGCCAACTGGCTTATGGCTAGTGATTGGCCTCTTTAGTACCTTAGGGGGGGCATGGATGGGTGGTTTTGGTGGAATTACGGCTGAAAACTATAAAATTCGTCAATACCATAAACAGATTGAAGCGGGCACATACTTGGTAATGATTGATGTGAAAAAGCAAAATGTCGAAGCTATGGAACAATCCATGGCGAAAAACCATCCTGAGGCGGTACTACAAGGTGTCATTTCAACATTTACTAACCCGTTTGTAGAGGCGGATGGTAAATTCCATATTATATAATGGCGTCTAGTGAAATCTTCGCTGCAGCCAGGTTAGCATTCCCTCTACTGGCTGTTGCGTTTTGCAGCTAATGCTTTGCGGTAGATTTTTCCGGCAGAAAAGATAAGCAATGAGCGTGGCAGTAATCGTGCGCCAAATACCTGCAAGCGGTTGAGCCACCCTGGTACATATAGCGCGCGGCGTGACTCCATGGCGTTGATCGCTTCAGCAGCACATTGTTCTGGTGATTGTAGTACAGCGCTTCCCTCAAACTGTGCAGCGAGCCCACTGCTATGGGTCATTTCTGTTGCTATGCCTCCGGGGGAGAATACCGTCAATGAAACATTGTCCCCCTTTAGTTCTTCGTTGAGCGCTAAACCGTAATGTGTAATAAATGCTTTTGAACCAGAATACGCTGCTTGGTAGGGCACAGGTAATAATCCTGCGACGCTACTGACTAACATGATACCGCCCCCCTGAGATTTTTCAGTAAGATAGGGCAAGTAAAGTTCCACCGCTTTTACAATGCCGCTAACGTTGGTCGCTAGCAACTGCTCAAACTGATCCCAGGGTAGTTGTTGATGCTCGCCAAAATAGGTGATGCCTGCGTTTAAAACTACGCCGTAGACCTCTTCGTTTTGGATGCTTTCCCGGAACATACGCTC
The DNA here is from genome assembly GCA_913063495.1 of uncultured Gammaproteobacteria bacterium. Taxonomy (GTDB): domain Bacteria; phylum Pseudomonadota; class Gammaproteobacteria; order Pseudomonadales; family Ketobacteraceae; genus 42-54-T18. Next base: position 3,979 of record CAJXXT010000055.1, read on the forward strand.
AATATTGCTGATATCTGAAAGGTCGGCGGCAATGGTTTTGCACTGAATGGAATGTTTTTTTTCCAATGTGTGTTTTAATTCTTCTAATTTTTCCAACCGACGAGCCACAAGAATAAGATTAGCCTGGTGCTCTGATGCCAGTAGAGTGGCAATGGCTTTACCCAAACCAGATGATGCGCCCGTTACGACGATCCAGCGTCGTGAAAAATTCATGGATTCTTTCATGGTGTTTCTTCCAACATCAAAATTAAGTATTCGCGTGGTTGGTTATCGACGGATCATCTAGGAGAGGTCGAAATACCTAAGCGATCGGTGACCCTGCCATCAAAGGTACCATTGGGGTTAAGTGTTTCATAGTGTTGTATCCATTGCTCCCATTTGGGAAACAATATACTTGCCCATTCAGTCCCTTGAAGTAGTTTGAAATCGAGTCCCCAGTGCGGTCGAGCCTGAAACTCTTCCATTAATGTTTGCGCATAAGTATTAAATAGCTCTCTATCGCCCTTAATGCCATTAATCATAATAAATTCTATGATCATAGTATCTCTACCTTGTTGCATGGCGATTAATTCATCTGCCGCTTTGACAAATCGTATGGACACGGGGGCGCTGTGCACGATACCTTTGTCTCTTAATTGCTCCCCGAGTTCGAATGTACGCTCGATGGCTGCGATAGATTCATCGAGATCAAACCCCATTTCCATTGCATAAGCTTCTGTGTAATTGACGATACCAATATTAAAAACTTTATAACTGACATTTATATAGCTTTCATCGGATTGAGATTTTAGCGATTGCTCAACTAAAATCGGAGCGATAAATTGGAAATTATCAACAATCCAAATTAGGGGTTTTTCCAATAATGTGATGAGCCCTGAAAGCATTGTTGTACCGGGTTGGCCTCGCTCGGTATCAATCGGTAGTGGTTCATAAGACTTGTAGCGTTTGGTAATTAAGATAGAGCGCTCACCGCCCACTTTATAAGGATTGTACTGCAGTTCATAATACTCAGGTTGTACCTCGGTATCATCTAACGGTAAGCCGTTAATCAAACGATCTAAAAATCCGCCGGGTGCTTTTACCTCTTCCCATGTCGATAGGGTGCGAATTTCTTCCAGCCAAAACTTTTTATCGGTTTTTAATACAACCGAATACACGATACCCATGGATCCAATGCTGATTTTTGTCGCGTTAAATAGCGCGTCGTTTTGAATGAGCTCAACGTTGATATCCGTATTCTCTTCTAGTACACCGGGGAAGTTGTCAGGGTCGGTAATACCGTTGCTGGGTTCTAATTGCAGTACACGACCATCATCAACGACTATTTGCAAACTGACGATTTGAGATGCCATAGGCCCGTGGTCTAGTCCAGAACCGTGGGTTCCGGTCATTGTAGCCCCAACGATGGTCTGCCCGTCATAACCGCCCATGTTGGGTAGAGCCAGTCCTTGGGAGTCTAGATAGCTGTTTAACTTACGAACGGTGATGCCACTTTCTACACGTACTAATTGTGTTTCCTCTGGGTCATAAAGGCGTTGACGGTCTATTTCAAGTACGTCGATAAGTTGAATTGGGCGCAACAGAATATCTTCCGTTATGGCGACGTCAGAATGGGAATGCCCCGAACCCGTCATGCGGATACGATATCCGTTTTCAGTCGCAGATTTTATCTCATCAATGAGCGTTTCAATGCTGTTTGGAGCCGTTAAACGTATTGGCTCAACTCTTTCTGTTTTTGAAAAGTTTTCCCAATAACAACCATTCAGAGAAGAAAAGCTGAGAACTAGTAGTGAGTACATGAACAGGTCTTTCATTACGGAATCCTATTATAATTTTTTATCTTCTATCTAGATTCTAGATGCTAGCGCCAGGAAAATGTTAACTGGCATAACTTGTCATTGACTCATACAAAGTGACAAAGAAGTCGATAATGGATTGCAGTAGGCTGCGTTCGTCTTCCGGTGTTTCAGTTACCTGAGTCTCTTCTTGCTCTTCTGTTGTTAGTGGTTCTCCTGTTACGTTAAAGCGGATAGTTAATGCTGCTTGTGTTGAACCTGTTGCTTGTGCGCTTAGTGTATATTCCTCTGCTGGCAAATCGGCCGGCAAATAATTGCGTTTTCCCGCAGCTGTTGTATGGGTACCAAATAGCGCATATGGACTTTCTAGGTAGAGGTTGGAACCATTGAAGTCGACTTCTACAGATTCAGTAATACCATTGGTTACTATGCGAATGGCTAAATTACTGGGCAAGCGATCAAGGGGCAGTACGCTGCCATCAACGAGGGGCATAACATCCATGCCGGTATCGGCATTCACCAAGGTGATGCCGGTGATAGAAGGTGTTTTATCGTGAGCTGATGCCATGACTAATTCATCAAAAGGCATCCCTTCATCTGGCGTTTGTTGATCATAATCGTCAGATCCTGGTAGCCAGTTAATGGGCAAGTAGCCACCCACTCTTGCAGGAGGTTGCATGGGTTGGCGGCGGTGATCATATTTTGCTAACACATCAACGTTACGTTGTAGTGCGGGAAGGTCTAAACCACCTTTCCCATTTTCATGGTGACAACTTAAACAAAATTGATTGTTGAGTGAATCTGGCCGAGGCATGTCATGGTATAACGGCCCTTCGGGAAAGGTGAACGATTCGCGCAAAGCAGTGACGTCTGTTGGAATATTTTGTAGGTGTGCTGCGTAGTCTTCGGTATTGTTAAAGTAACAAGCGTATTGCGGAAAGGTAGGGCGACCATAACCTTTAAGCGTGTGGGAGACTTTACCGTGAGACGCTAGGGGGTAAGCATCAGCTTGTGCCTTTAAAACTCCGTTATAATCTGAGTTTAAGCCAACCAACGTACCTTTTGCATGATTACACACAACCTCTGGGTTAGTTGCCTGAGCGAATACCTTGAATTCATCCATCCAGCCTTTAAAGGGTTGACTGTTGCTTGACGAGCCACCCTTTCCACCTAACGTTAATTCACCGGCAGTGTATTGAAAAATAGGGTCAGTGTGCGCCCAGTTATCCAGCAAGAAACCGTTAATGTATAGCTGAATGTGTTTATTTCCTGGAGCAGACTGTAGGGCTATTTGTGTCCATTCAATAGCATTTAACGGGGTTGCAAGAGGAATGGTACGTATGACCGCTGCATCGCTGTTACGGTATTGAATGGCATGTAAACCAACCAGTGTGAGCTGGCTACCATCGGGGAAGTGAATTAGCTCTCGTGCAACCGTGTCATTGTCAAAACGTGGATCGATAAATAGTGTGGTAAACCAAGGTTTTTTACTGATGGCTTGGGGTTGCTCGTTGATAACGTATGACAGGTACACCTGTCCACCATCAAACCATAGACCTTTGCCTTTCACACCACCTGTTGCGGTTGGTTCCAAGCGCCCGAAATGGACATCGCCGTATTGCGGGATATCCCAAACATAAGGCAGGGCGGTAGCGCTGTTTTGTACACGAACTGGATTGGTGAAATCAAGGTCGGCTTGATTCCAACCATCAAAGTACGTCATGGAAATATCGTTATTATTATCAGAGTCCAGTGCACCGGCCATATTGGAAACGATAAAACCATCGGGGTTGAGATAATCATCAAAGGCCAGTTCGTCTGTCTGGCGCCCGGAGCTAACCGTCCAAACAACATCACGAGGAGTGATAGGCTTAATGGTTTTCCAGAAATTTAAGCGATTGGTGACGGAATCAAAAATGGTGCCGTTACCCAATGCAGCGCCATAACTGTTCTTGGTGCCGTATTCATCTCGCGTGGTGGCCTCTCGGGTTTCACCGACTTCTATCTCTCCACTTTCATCACCCGCTAAACCGGTGCCCGGAGCGTAAAGTGATACTAGGCTGTGTTCTTTGTCGCCGCCAAAACCGCCCAGTTTAAAATCACTTTCATTCAGTAAATTATCGATCAGAACCATTTTTCCTTGGGTCCATAAACCAAAGAGCACAAAACCTGCGTCCAATGATCGGAACTGTACATCGGCTCTGGTATCAATGGAACATTCCGGTTGATCATCCAAACAACGACTCGGGTAACGGCTCATCGGGTCACCATTAATATGGTGGCGAGGAAACAAACGAGAATCGCCAATGGTGGTAAGTGATACCATGCTGCCATCCATAGATATCCAAGGATACGTACCTTTCATTTCAGCGCCATCTTCTATTTTGTTTCCAGCAGGATCTCTAAAAGGGTAGGCGGCAAATTTATAACGTGTCATCTCTGCATCATAAGGTGCATGGGACAACGGTTTAAATTCTGTAAATTGGCTGATGTCACAGGCATCGGCATCTTCCGGTAGAACGGCATAAACCGCATCGTAAGCACCGTTGACATAGAGATCCGTATTTTCGTTATACCAGGTGAGGGCCCGGCCAGAAATACGCGTGATAAATAGGCGACCATCAAACGGTATTGCCATTTCAAATAATATACTGGAAAAGGAATTTGAGACTTTTGCGGGGCCGAGCACTGTAACGTCAGCAATTTTGGCATCGACTGATTTTGGGTTCTCGATGCGCACGGTCACCGGGACGCTATGCATTTGGCTTTTGCTGACTTTGATTTGATCCCGATCAAGCACCGGCAGCAGGTCACCGAAGGTGGAGTCCTGTTCTAATATATCAGTAGAGACGATGGACACGTCATAGCAGTCATCTTTTCCACCAACGCCGCATGCATAGGGGTTTTCTTTTTTTCCACCGGAAACATATTGTGGATCTGGATCACATATAGCGGATGAACCACCAGAAACATTCTGCCCCTCAAGAAAAACGCTTTCTTGATATATCGGTGAAATCGAAAATTCCTGATCGGTGATTAATAAGGGTTCTTTTGATGCAACAAAAGGTTGATTTATGGTTTCGGGTTTTTGCAGTGTTAGAGTTAAACCGAAGGCACTCACGCCTAAACGACCATCACGAGTTAAACGTACATCGCTCATGCGGGAGCGTGTAAAATTGGCATTTTTGATGGCAACGGTTTGACGATTAATTGCAGGGATATGGGGCTGATTTGTGTTGGGGTGACCAATATCAATGCCCTCAGTGGGGGCGTGTTCATCCTGCGGATTATCGCCAATTTGAGTAAAGATACTGCCAATGGAGCGTAATATATCCACTAACACTTGGGGTAGTTGTATATCCACACCGGTGCCTGTATCTGAATTACCACTCCCTATTTCAGGATCATCTATTTCAGGATCATCCATTTCAGAGCTATCTATTCCATTATTACCATGCGTTTCAGTGTTTTCGCTATCGCTATCATTGGAGGCGAGGAGGTCTTCGGCTGCGGCGTTAGCTTCTGGACGCAATCGTTCAAAGTGCAGTGACAGGGCTATATCTGCAGAGTCGGAATTTACACGCCATGTGTTTACGCTGAGTAATGTCTCACCTGGTAGTGTTGGTAGCGGTAATACCGACATAAGCCCGAGCACTTTCTCCGCGGCAATAAAGCTCAGTGTGTCGACCAATAAACCCATATCAAATTCGTCGATGGGTTCTCCCTGTAATGTCACCCCGAGGATGTTGTGGCTTGTACGCAGGGAGGAGAAAGTAAAGGTATTGTCTGTAATGCCGACATTGGCATTGGCGACCATATTCAGGTTAATGGCAAGTAATGGTTCATCATCTACGCTAAGTTCAAGAACGTAATCATTAAGCTCAAGTGCAATGATATCTTCAGAGTTTTTTGGGGTGGCAAAGTAAGGGGTGCCGTTACGGCTATATACACGCAGAGTCAGTGTCTTATCGAGCAACTGTTCAGAAATACCGTTGAGAGCGTTATGCTCAATAATGGTATTTATATCTAGTAACGGTAGTGTAAAGTCCATTAACGAGGCTTGATTAAGTGCAGAAAAGGTTTTATTCAACACGTCAGAATCAATAACCAGCGTACCGATTGCGGGTTGAGGTTGGTTGGGTTGAATGGCAATAAGATCTGCATCAGACCGAGGCAATTGACGGGTTAAGTAACCAAACTTGACCCGGCTGTCAGCGGTTTCGGTAATAAGGTTTGCATCCAGAACAATGATGGCTTCTTGTGAGGTAGACAATGCATCGCTAATACCAACGGTTGCACCAATACCCCTCACCAGCATTTTAAATATGGGAAGAATACCAATACCATCGATGAGTTCTGAAACCCCGTTATCATTATCAACTAAGAGGGCTGGGATTTTTGTGGGTATCACATTGAGGATATTGGCTACGTCATTTTGTATCAGGTTACTAATGACACCATTCACCTGGCTTTCAACAACGAGTTTGACAATTTCACCGATCAGAAAAGAACGCGAGGTAGCGTTAAACAGATATAAGTGGTTACTGCCAACGGAGGCTGATAGCTCCGCATCAAGGTCGACAAATTTCTTCTTAGTGTTTTCATCTGCGTCACTGGGAGAAATAAATAAACTACCGGCAACAATAACGTCACCCAAACTCATATCGATAGGGATGATGAAGGGTTTGGTACACCAAATAAGACAGATTTGCGTGTCTAAGCCAGCTTGAATACGAATTTCACTAATCTGTGCTTCAATACCTAAGTCCAGCTTATTGTCACTTTCATTGGGTACTAGATTAAGCTGAATATTGTCACTGACGGATGTACTGACATCAGTAAAGGCAAGTTTTATAACACTGGTATCGATAGTAATGCCTGTGGCAATACCACTAACCAGACTTGCGATGTCTTCCTTTGCGTTTTCAAGTAAACCTTCTATCAACGTAGCGGTGCCTGAGAATCCGCTGTCTCGTATCTTTAGTGCGATCCCATGCTCTGGTGCATCATCAGAGAAATTAAGAGTTAGTGCATCACGGCCATTGGAAGCATTACGAGCGGTGATTTTTACCAATGTTGTGGCAGGTACTTCCGCATTAAAACGATTGTCGGTTAACTCAAACGTTTGCCCTGCGATGGTGAGGTTGGTTATGGGAGAGGCATCACTAGTCACAAACCCAGAAACTTTGACAATGTCGCCATCACGAATAGCACGGGCAATATGCACGGTAACAGGGCTACCGAGGGTTTCAGTGAGCTCCTTGGTGCTGCCTGCTGCGTTGGTTGCGATAATGGTTACCGTTGGATCGGCTGAAGGGAGCGATGCCTCAAAATGGTTGTTGACCAACCTTGTGCTTTGCCCGTTCACGGTAACCTGGGTAATTAATGATCGAGGTGAGTTGGCAGTGCCACTGATAGATACCGTGTTATTAGTGAATGCAGCGCGCTCTATATGGATACTTTCAATAGGATGAGCAGGGGGGGAGGACATTGCGTTAGCGCTAAGGGGTATGCACGTAAGAAGTAGGCTAATGATGAGAGACATCATCTGTCGCATGAGAGATACCTATTTTATTGTTGTTTTGGGTATAGGAAAATGGGATGTTCGTTCCATATTAGGGGCGGCGTTGTTTTTTACAAGAGACAAATTGGCCCAAATAAACCCAGTTAAAAATGGCGAAAATTGTACACTTATCGATCGGGTGTTGGCTTGCGTTAACCTGTTCTGATTAGTCAGTGGAATCGCGAGACTGTTCTATAGTTAGACTTATATACATTCAATATGGGGCGGTCTGACTTATCTTGACTACGCTAAATTGTTATCGCGATTTCGTTCATCTGAAAATTCCTTTTCCAGCATACCTCCTATTGGCGCTGCTTTTGGTTGTGCTTCCTGTTCACGTCTGTGCAACACCTGCGTCAGTCCTTCTTAAAGGGGATGTCAGCAGCCAGGCTGTGGGTAGGCACATGGAATTCTGGGTTGATCCAGAAGGAAAAACTGAGTTATCGCAGGTTCTTACATTAGATGCTAGCGCCTGGACTAAGAGCGAGCAAAAATTCCCCTCCATGGGGTTTACTGCTGATACCTATTGGTTTCGGTTTGTGACGACAAATACATCCAATCAAGAGATACCTCTTTTCTTAGAGTCTGGGTATACCTCTCTGGATAACGTCCACTTTTATGTCATTCAAAATGATGAGGTAGTTGATTACTATCATACGGGGGATTCACTCCCTTTTGACCATAGGCGGATATTCAACCGTAATTTTATTCTACCCATCAATTTTAAACCGAATGAACGTAAAACTGTTCTAATTAAGGTGCAAACTGAAGGCTCTGTTCAGTTACCAATAGTGTATAGATCCCACAAAAACTATAACGAGTACGAACAATACTTTTTGACCTTGCAGGGTCTATATTTTGGGGTTGTGCTTGCCATGGTGTTGTACAATCTCGTGCTTTTTGTTGTTATAAAAGAGATTAGCTATTTATTTTACGTCGTGTCTGTGGCCTGTTTTGGTATGTTTAACGCGTGTTTAAATGGTTTTTCCTTCCAGTTTTTGTGGCCTGACTCTCCTCATCTGAATCAATACGTTATTACGTTATCTATAGCAGGTTTCGGGTTTTCTATTTTTTGTTTCTCTATAACATTCTTGCGGCTAAAGAAAATAAGCCGGTTTTTCTACCTATATTGCTTATGTTACATCTCTGTAGCAGCAGCCATCATATTGGGGGTTTTAACGAACATCCTTTCCTACAATGTCGCTATAAGAAGTGCATCGATACTTGGGTTTGTCGGCAGCACGTCGGCGTTAATTATGGGGTTTTATCTTCTGTTTAAAGGGCATAAAGTCGCTCGTTATTACGTGTTGGCATTTTCTTGTCTACTGGCGGCCATTGCCGTTCTAGCGTTAAACAAAGCGGGCGTTATACCTATAAATTTAATTACGGATCATGCGGTACAAATTGGTAACGGAATAGAAGTGATTTTGCTTTCTTTTGCACTAGCAGATCGTATTAGTATGGATCGTCAAGAACATGTTCAGGCGCAAAATCTTGCATTCGAAAATGAAATAAAGGCAAGAAAAGAACAGGCTAGATACCATGAATTGGAAATCAAGTCTCAGAAAGAGGAGTCGGTTGCCACTCAGAAAGTGATTCAGGCTGAGGCTGAAAATAAAGCAAAAAGTGATTTCCTAGCAACGATGAGTCATGAAATACGTACCCCTATGAATGGGGTTTTGGGAATGACGGATCTGCTCCAAGAAACCGAATTAAAACCGGAGCAACGTCAATATGTTAGTGTTATTTCTAGTTCTGGTAATGCACTGCTAAATATTATTAATGATATTCTTGACTACTCGAAGATAGAAGCGGGAATGATGGAGATTGATCAAATTGATCTGGACTTAGATAAGTTAGTACTGGATTGTGTTAGTGTTTTTTCCATAACAGCCGAGAAGAAAAATATTGAACTGATATCGTCGCTTGCCCCCAAAACGCCTGTCTTTATAAAATCTGATCCGACCCGAATAAGGCAAATACTTTTAAACTTGTTGGGCAACGCTTTCAAATTCACTTCGGATGGCTCTGTCAAGTTACGTGTACATAATGCACCCTCAGAGAATCAATTCCATAAAATCATGTTTGAGATCAGTGATACTGGAATAGGTATTAATGAGGAACATCAGAAGAAACTGTTCTCAGCCTTTTCTCAAGCAGATAAATCGACGTCTCGCCAGTTTGGAGGGACGGGCTTAGGGCTGAGTATATCAAAAACACTGAGCCAGTTAATGGGAGGGGGAATAGGTGTAAGTAGCGTAGAAGGTAAAGGATCCACTTTTTGGTTTACAATTGAATGCGAGGATGCTGAAGAGACGTTTATTGAGGAATACTTTTTTCCAGCTGAAGTATTGAAAGGTAAGAGCATTTTGTTAGTTGATGACTCTATAGATTTTGTCCATGTGATGAAGGAGCAAGCCAGTAATTGGGGTATGACGGTAGAGGTTGCTTACAACGGAGAAGAGGCTCTCGCTATATTGCATAGTGCAGTCAAAGCCGCTCACTCGTTCGATATCGTTTCTCTGGACATGCACATGCCTGGCCTCAGTGGATTAGAGGTAGCACAACATATGGAAAACTCTGAGGATCTCAGAAAAATACCAAGGCTACTGTTGACGGCGCTTCGCCAAATTCCAGATAAGGGCATATTAACAGCTGCCGGTATAGACGTAGCTGTTCAAAAGCCAGCATCAGCCAGAGCGTTAAAAGACACGGTACTCAAAATGATTAGTGGTTGCTCGACTGATGAGGAACGGCGGAAAAAAACGCGTTCTTCGCAATTTGTGGAAGAACTCAAAAATCATAAAGTGTTAATCGCTGAAGATAACTCCGTGAATCAAATGGTAATCAAAGGCATGCTTAAACGTCTTGGTATCAGTGTTTCAATCACTAATAATGGAGAGGAAGCTTTAGCCCTATACAAGAAACATCATAAGGACTATTCCCTGGTGCTAATGGACTGCGAAATGCCTCTTCTGGATGGTTACGACGCGACCAAGGCTATTCGCACTTTTGAAACCGTCAATGGTCTTCGTGCTATGCCCATAGTGGCACTGACCGCTCACGCGGTGCAGGAGCATAGGGAAAAAGCCTTGTCAGCAGGTATGGACCTCCATCTAACAAAGCCAATCGAGGCCGCGAGCTTGAGGGATGCGCTTGCTACGTTTTTACTCCGTTCGGATAATAAGGCAATTTAAGACACCTCAAACTTTGTAACTGGTCATTCTAGACAAGGGGCTCATCGTTACTATTGATCTCTACCTGTGCGATATTCATACCTGAACACTACGTTTCCGAAAGAAAATACCAGCTTACGGATAGGGCCTAGGCCTGCATTCTTAATTAGGATATCAGGTACAAATATCCCCCCAATAGTATCTGTGTTCACAATAGCTTTCCCCACTCATATTCACATAGTAATTTCTAACATACCATCGACCATCAACGTCCCTTATTGGATTATCGCAATCATCTTTTAAATTACTAATGCCTTGCGAAACATACTGCTCGACGTAACTCTTGCAATCGTCTGCGGCAGCACCCTGACCGTCGTAGGTTCCGCCTGTGAGAATTTCGTTGGGTACCAAATGTAACGTTGCAGAAGGACTTCGATTACCACCATCTATTTGTCCATGAATTTGATACCACAAACGATAACCTCGATAGTTACCAGTAACAATATTCAAACAAACCATATTCCAAAATGCACTTGATTTAGAGTCCTTTTCACTAATACATCCAGCAGCTGCCTCAGAGTTCTCTGTATACATCTGATAATTCAGTGATCTATTGTTAGTAACGTATTCGATGGCGACATCCCTTGACTGCACTATCTCAGTACCAACCTCTTCATTTCCGTGAAATAAAATATCCGGCAGGGGGCCCTTGTCGTTTGTATCTGTTATGGAACTATAGGTGTTCGACCGGGCTTGAATACATTGGTCCGGGTCCGGCTCCGGCTCCGGTTCCTGTTCCTGCTCTACAGGGCAGGCCAGAGTGTAATGCCAAGTAGAGTATTCATCATCAGCACCAATGTGCAGCTCTACCGTTGTATTCCCACCATTTGCCGCTGGGTCGTAATAGAATTCTAATTCATGTGCTCCTGGATCTTTGCTACCTGTGCCATACCATTTACCATTGTATTTTATACCAAACCTGTCCCCAGAGGCGTGAGCATCGTAGCTCAATTTTATGACGCCAGGTCGCTCACCCATGTCGTATTGTTTGATGAAGTCGTCTTTGCCTGAATGGTGAATGTCTTCCGCACATGGGCGGACATGTACATATTCATACTTTATATAGTGCCCGCCAACTGCAAACAAACGGTCGTCGCCATTACCTTCTTTTCCGGCTTGTCCCTTAAAAGCTAGAACGAGGCCTATTGAGTCTATAAGCGTATCTGACGTGGCAGTTACTTTAATTTTTTCCCCATATGCCAGGGTGGCAGAGATAGTCTTTACCAGGACACGGGTTCCCATTGTATCCTCGCTGTATATTTTAAACTCTCCGCTAATGCTACTTTCGCTTGTGGTAAGGTTCTGAATCTCTAAAACACCACCGTCATCAACAGGGATTAACTTCACTTTTACCCTTGCAAAGTAGTCCAACATACCGGATGAGAAAGCAACTATACGTGGAAATAGGATAGGCAATCGGTCTTCGTGGTTAAACTGGTTAACTGTTAGAACCTGTTGTGAAAAGAAATCCACCTTATCTAAGTCATGCGCGAGAATTGAGTACGTGGCCATTCTTTCATGATTCTTAAAGGTCTTAGTTAGTCGGTCATATATGTCTCGACCTAGAAAACCTATCTGAGTGCCATTCATTCTGGAACTGAGGTTAAAACCGTAAATGCTATTTTGTATAGCTTCACCCACTGTCATACTTTTGTAAGTTAACCCAATTGTAGAAGGAGCTGGGTACTCGGAGTTGGCCTCTAATCGCTTAGGGATTTCTGAAAACTTACCTGAATGTCCTATTCCGCTACCGCTTAGACCATAATTGGATTCGGTGGTAACAAAGTTGTTAGATGTAAATTCAGCCATCCCGCTACGTTCCCCATTTACCCAGTATTCTCTCGGGTGTTTAAATATGACAGGTTCTTGGCGATAGGTACTCCGTTTTAATAAGTATGCTAAGTCACTTCGAGTTGTTAACTGACCTATTCGAAGTTTTGATCCGGTTAACACCTCATAAAGGCTGAGGTCATTAATAATAGGGCAAGCATCGCAGTGTTGGTCGTTGCGAACGTGTTGTGGCTGGCCCATGTCTTGAATATGATGAAGGATTTGGCCGAGCGATTGATACATCAACTGAGCGGCTTCTTCCCTTGCTCCGGGAAAACGTAAAGTTAACCCTTCATACATGTAATTTCTTGCATCATAGTATGAGAATTCTTGGTCATCAAAGTTCATGATGCCACCAACAAAACGTTCGGCATCCTTCTTATCTTCTAATATCCAATCGGGGGAATTGTTTCCAATTGCCGGACCTTTCAATAAAAATACATCAGCTCCAGGTGGAATTACGCCGAAGCCTCTAGTAAAGGGAAGGGTAGTTGTATTCCACCACATAGGAATGTCGACCGTAGCTGGCCTATTTTGATTTTGAGGGTCGAAAAAATGATTAAAAGGCCGCTTGCCATTCCATATAGAAGGCTGAGCTTCATCTTCCCATAGCGCACCGCCTTTTATTACTTGGACATAGTTTCCAGGGACTTTTTTAAAGTCAGATTTATCCTCTATTTGGGAGAATTCTATTTTTGGTGTTAAGTATAGATAGTCATTGGAATTAAAATTGTCGCCCCAACCTGCGATATTTTCATAGAAAAAAGTACTTTGTGTTACTGCATTTTCAGTAAATACTTTGTGTAAGTCGGGCTTGTAGGCAAACGCACTGCTATGTAGAGAGAACAAACCTACGATTAAAATTATTCTTATATTCACGGCTATTTCCTTTTCCGGGTTCCTAACTAAATCTCTACTAATGTACCGTCGCATGTGGCACTCCTTAGTCTGTAAGGTCCACCATACTTATGGGGTACATCCATATTATCCTTGACCACTTTCATTATCCGATTGTAGTAAACTGGAACGTCTAAGACTCGACATCCTAGCCCAATAAGACTTTCTCTCTTAGATCTAACTTTCTCTAAATAGACACTCGGGTCTGCTGGTGCCATTGTGAAGTTTTCAAAGTTCACTGGTGGCTTTTTAGCAACTCTTTCAAACCATAGCCACGCGTTCTCATAGTGAATGGTATGAGTTTCGTAAAACTCCCTGAAAAAAAATGTAGGGTTGTAATCCTCATGAAATGCAGACACAAGGGGGTCACCAGCTGACAGCCTGTGTACAACACCTTCTGGAACGTCAATTCTATCTGGCGGAACTATTTCAAAATAACCCTTCTCATCAGTTATCGCTTCTCCGGCATAGAAAGGGAATTCACTCGCACCGTGACCAAACGAAAAGCCTGTAGCACCCGATATATTCCACTCAACAAGAACTGAAACCCCACTTATGGGTTTGCCTGTGACGCTATCAATAATGTTACCCGATGCTTTTCCTAGTTCGTAAGTTTCTGCTTCGTTGTCCTTACAGCCTCCTAAGAACAAGATTACAGAGAGTAGCGCTACATACTTATGATACGCCATGCTCCGTCCTCATCCTTTGCAGCTGAAATAACGAATGCGTACTTAGTACCATCAATTACTCTTGTCGTCATGAATTCCATCAGGTTATCTTCAATAAGCAGTGGCTCAAAATCTTCTGTCGCTGAAAAAATATCCGAAAGTTTGCCATCTAATGCTCTAAAGGAGTCCGCGTACTGTACTCTAGCTTGCGAATGCATATTTGCGATGAGAGTCTCAGGGTTGCCAGTAGAAATCACGGCAGTCCTAAGGTTGTTCCAGACTGTAGTAACTTCACTGAGTGTCTGGGATTCATTAGGTGTCAGCACCCGAACATGTAGCGACTGTTGATCTAATTCTCCTAGAGGGAAGTCTGAGGCAGTTTTATTCGATGCAGCAATTTGATTATTACCGCTTACATGACAAGGTATCGGTGCAGGGAAAGGGGTTTCTCCGGATAAAATATCCTCTGGATAATCGGCAGACCAAGAGTTGAGGAAGTATTGTCGCGAGCTAGGTATAGGGACTGTGGTAGAGCCGTTGCCTCTCTCATCTAGAGGAATATAATAAATAGCGAATTCACTACTAGAAGAACAGTCAGGGTTAAAAACGTATATAATCTTAGGTTCAGTAACAACCCACGATAGTGTTACTGATTCGTTTGCCGAAACGCTACCCTTATCGGCATTAAATGCATTGATCTTAGGCCCACCATCACCTACACAAGCTGTAACTGTACAGAGCACAGCAATGGCGGCTCCGATACGATAAAGACTTCTAAGATAGTGTTGAATCATTTGTCTACCACTCCATGTTGTTATTGTTGTGCTTTGGCTTCCTAAGCACACAGCTTTAATCAGTAAGTGCTTCAATGCGCCTAAAAGCTGATGTACGGCATGTTAACCAGTATGGGTACTGTAGTGCAAGAGTAATAATTAATCTCGGCCTGCTTAATAATTTGTTCAAAAACCGATCAACCCCCTAAAACAACATTTTTATTTTGTCAGCATGGCGATTGCGTCAGTAGGCGCTGTGGGCTTGACGGTTACAGCAACAAAGTCGCTTACAGCTGTCTTGACGTTTTCATGGTTGATCTCATGTTCGCGACCGAAAATACCAGTATCCCTTACGAGAAGCTATGTGCTGTATCAAAAAATTACAGGTAAGAGTTTTTCTCAATAGCCTTAAAAGCCTGTTTGTCCAACTTCATAGGTTTATGGATATGATAGCCCTGAGAGAAATCTATACCGATTTCTTTCAACCGTTGCAGAATCATCTCGCTTTCGACAAATTCTGCGATGGTTTCAATCCCCATGGCCTTAGCGACATCGCAGATAGATTTCACCATGGCATTGTCCACCGCATTATCAGCCAGGTTTTTAATAAAAACCCCGTCTATTTTAATGTAGTCGACACAAAGGTCTTTCAGGTATGCATAGGAGGAAAAGCCGGTACCAAAATCATCAAGGGCGAATCGACACCCTAGGTTCCTGAATTTTCTTATAAAGGACTGGGTATTGTCGATGTGGGTTATTGCCATCCCCTCTGTTATCTCAAAACAAATCTTATGATGAGGGATTTGGTACTTATCAAAAATACCAACGAGAAATTCGGGGAAGGTATCGTCACCTAGGCTTTGCGTGCTGACATTTATGCTGCTACAAGCCAGATTGTCCAAGTGCTCCTGATTCTGGTTTAACCAAGCGAAGTAGGTTCGAATGACCCAGCGATCAATGTTTGGCATTAAATTATAGCGCTCGGCAGCCGGAAGAAACTGGTTGGGAGCACAGAGGTTTCCACTGGAATTGATAAGGC
Organism: uncultured Gammaproteobacteria bacterium; assembly: GCA_913063495.1. Lineage (GTDB taxonomy): Bacteria > Pseudomonadota > Gammaproteobacteria > Pseudomonadales > Ketobacteraceae > 42-54-T18. The sequence continues at coordinate 19,781 of CAJXXT010000055.1, forward strand.
GGAGTAGGATTTCATAGTGATATGAATCATTACTATCTTGATTGGACGCAATATTTTGAAATACCAAGAAAAACTGGTCGTTGATGATGGCTTCTTTGATGGAGGATACCCATTGCATTTCTAGCTGCCGCAACTCCAATTCTTTGTCAGACTCCACAAAAGTGTGTACACGATTTCGACCCTGATCTTTCGCTTGATAGCACGCGGTGTCAGCCATTATCAGAACGTGCTCGACAGAGTGGTGGAACGGGCAGAGTTCGACCAACCCAATGCTAACACCTAACGTATAGCGTTTTCCTTGCCAGATAAAAAGGAAGTCTTCGACCGTTTTTCGAAACAATTCAGCAATTAAACGCGCTTTTTCAAGACGAATGTTTCCTAGTAAAATACCGAACTCATCTCCGCCAAGGCGGGCGATAATATGCCCGCTACCAATGTCGTGGGTTTTGTTGAGTAGCTGTTTGCTGAGGTTTTTTAATAACATATCTCCCGCAGTGTGGCCACATAGGTCATTGACAATTTTGAACTGATCCAGGTCCATGTACATTAGGCAACAGGGCTCGGATAAGTTTTTTACGTTCTCCAGTTTCTCTTCTGCTGCAGATTCGAAAGCCCTACGATTGAAAAATCCCGTTAAAGGATCATGTTCGGCGAGGTACTGCATCTGTTGTTCAAAAGCCTTTCGCTCACTAATGTTAATGAGCGTGCCTTCAAGCTGCGGAGTATCGCTTTCGGTATCTTCATTAAGCCGTGCAGAAATATTAACCCAAATGGAGTCCTCATGACGGTTATGTAGTGTTGTTTCGAAGTCGACTACCTGACCTGTTTGTTCCACCTCTTTTAGAAGTTCTTTAAATTCTTTGGGCTTTAACATATACCCATCATTATTTTTGATATCACCAATAAGTTTTATAAATGCTGGATTGGCGCTAAGTAATTTTCCATTAAGGTCGAAACTGAAAATTCCTTCTAATGCATTTTCATAAAGCAGTTGGAATCGCTTTAAGCTACCAATGGCATCGTGTTGCGCTTTTTCTTTTGCTCGTCGTTCTGAATTAATTCTGTCTGCCAGGGCCAGAGACAATATAATGATACCTACTACGCCGCCAATATTGCCGGCATACTCCGAAACGGGAGAGTAAGGGATGTATCCCAACTTGCTGGCTGACTTGAGTAATATCCCTAAAAAATAGGCTGCCCAGGCTAAAGAATAAAATTTTGCTATTCGAGGGCTGTGTTTTAACATGGCCAAACAAATAAACAAGACGCTGCTCATGGTGATTAACGTAATGCCTGCATTGAGCATCGCGGCTTGTCTGTAAGGAATAAACAACGTGATGATGGCAGATGAAACGGTCATCACTAGCAGAGCTTTAATAGCAGTATTAAGGGGGCTGTTTTTTGGGATAGGTAATAACGTATTGGTAAACAGTACGGTTGATATACAACCCAGTGAGATCAGTGTTACGGCGGATATTTGATGCCAGACAGGGGCGTTGGGCCAGAACCACTGATAAGCAAACCCATCTAATGAGCCATGAATGCCCGCCATACATAATGTGAAAAACGTATAAAACAAGTAACTGGTGTCACGTACAAAGATATAAAGACAGAAGTTATAGGCACTCATGATGAGTATGACAGCGAGAAAGGATCCATACAAAAAGAGGTAGGATTGCGCTTTTAACAGGAAAGTTTCCTTCTTCCAGATAGAAAGCGGTACCTGTACGGGTCCCTTTGTTTCAACACGTAAGAGAACCGTTTTACTTTCGCTTTTTGATAGCGATAAAGGAAAAAGGAATGAAGGGTAGTCAATTGGCCGCACATTAAAGGGATATATATCACCTGAGTGGTACTGCTCAAGTATCTGTTTATCAGAAACAGTGTAAAAATCGATTTTGTCGAGCAGGGGGTAACCGACGTTCACATACAGCTCAACCTCCTTATTGCCCTCATTTTTGAGGTCGAAGCTAAACCAATAGACACTTTCTGAAAAACCAAAATTAGCGATATTTCCCGGTAAATGCGACCAGTCTTTATCATTGAGATGAAGGGCGTTTTGTACGGATAGTGACCCATCTTGGTCTTCAAAGTAAAAAAGATTATCCGCAGACTCCATGTATTCGTGACTTTCGTCAAATACAATATTTGCAGAGGCGTGGATGTGTGATGATAGCAAGAATAGAAGGACGCATAACATGCCGGCGACAGTATCTATCAACTTAGGTAGAGGCAATGTCTTATCACTCTGATTGTTTGATCAAAGTATAGACATGTACGAGCGTTGAAGCCAATTAGGAAGGGGCTGAGTTGTCATGGTGTTATTGAGTCCTAGCGCTACATTGTCTACAATAGCGTACTTTTTATTCATTTCAGGTTAATAACATGAACGACACGACATCGCGTCCAGATTTACCGGATCGGCTTTCGGTAAATCCCAGTAACCCGCATTATGTGGAAGAAGTTTTTGAACACAACATTGGTATTTTGCTAAACGGCAAAGAACGTTTTGATGTTGAGGAATATTGTATTAGTGAAGGTTGGGTAAAAATCCCTTCACCTAAAGCGTTGGACCGTCGTGGACAACCGCTTATGATGACACTCAAAGGGGTGGTTGAAGCTTTTTATAGTTAAGGAGACAAAATAAGGAATCCCAATGTAAGTCGTTCGTTGGGATTCCTATATCCTTTTGCGATTATTCTACAAAAATATCGCCTAATTGATTGTTGTTGTAGCTGTTACCAGTCGCTGATAGATGTGACGCATCGTGTAACCACACCCCAAACTCACCGCTGTACTGTATTAAGCTATTGGTCAGTGTCAGATTGCTTGCGTTACTGGTCACGTTGCCAAAGAGAACGACCGCACCGGCACCGTTGCCACCATATTCCATTACAGCGTGGGCAATTTCATTTTCTTCGTGATCTGAGAATGTAAACTGAATACCTTTCCAGAAACCAGAAATCTCTTGCTCGGCAGTGAAAAGAATGGGTTTTTCTTCTGTCCCAACTGCATTTAATGAGCCTTCAGGTTTAATGTTGAGGTGAGTGTCCTCCGCAAAGATCAGTGTGCTACCGCTATTCAATGTCAGCGGTACGTTTACCGAGAGTCCATTTGTAATGTGGTAGGGTACATTGAGAGTCGACCACGTCTGTTGTGTGTCAATGTTGGAACTAAATACAGTAATTCTATCGTTGTATAATCTAACAGGTTTGCGGTGTTGTCTGACCAGGTGAACTGAAGGCCAGCCCAAGAGCCTGGTGTTTTATTTACGCCTGTTAGGACGATGCCGTCATCTTCCAATCCAGCCGCAATCAAGGCCCCGTCGTGCTGTATGTTGAGTATTGTGGACTCGTCGAATAACAGGGTTACTCCTGGTTCGATGGTCAATTCAGCGCCAGTATTAACACTTAAGGAGCTGGTGACATAGTAGCAGTATTCATTTAACGATATGCTCTCATTAATGCTTCCACCAAGTTCGTTGTCACATGCGCTATCACTTATGCTAACAATCGTTGCTTTATTGGTGCCTACAGTCCCGCTTGTTGGGCCGGACAATGTTATTTGCAATTCTTCTACACCTTCTTCATCAATGTCTGCCAATAGATTTAGACGAATAGTTCTTGCGCTAAGGTCGTTTGCTTCCCATACCAGGGCACACAAACACAGAAGTGTTTCTCTTGCTTCGGAGGTTTATCTTAGGTTGCTTTCGTAAAAAGGTTATTTCTACAAAGAGTCGTTGGCGGAGCAATCTACTCGCACTTATCACTAAAACTTCATCCCTGATAACAATGTTGTGTCCAGTTAATGGTGAAATACGCATCTATTTCAACCACTCAGCTTGTCTAGCCTAGAGGTGGGAGCTAAATGGTCAATAAAGGCATATTTCAGAATCGAGATCATGCTAGCACAAGCGTCGTTGACTATAAAATAAGTTGTTCAGTAAATTAATAACTGTGTGAGCTAGGGCATGTTATTCTAGCTTTGTCCTTTTGTGAGGAGGCGATACGCCCCCTCATTGCTAAATTTGCTACTACCCACAGGCAACCACTAGAACATCGAACACCTTTTCTTGGTTTCATCGCATCCTTTAATTGCCGGTGCATTGGGTATGGGCGTGGGGGTATGCCATTTGTGATCTAGGTTATCCCCGACTCTCCAAATTCCTTGTTTAAATAATGTATGTTTTATCCTGCTCGGATCGACATTTTTATATTTGCTGAGAAAAAAAGGAACGTCTCGATCGCTTTGATCGCTAATGCTGGGGACAACCTTTGATTCATATTGATCTTTGGGGTCGCCTCTCATAGCGCTTTGTATTAACCCTAAGATTCCACCACTCTGGTTCATAGCTGGCCCTATCCACACGGTATACCCTAAAGCTGGATCACTTTCTGTTCGTACTTCTAGATGTAAATTCCCTAAATAGTGTACTTGACCCTCAACCACGTTCACATGTAGCCGTTCAGGTGCAAAATGGGGAAGTACAGCGTAATTTGCAAAGGGCGGACCAACAATATACCAGTGGCTTAAAAAATGTTCGCCTGCCGGAACCTCCAGAACGATTAGTCTGCCGTCAGCATTATTGAAATCTAGTTCCTTTTGGTCTGCTTGAATGGGTAGCCAAAGCGCGGACCCAGTTTCTTTATCAAAATCCATTGCAAAATATCCATTTTTCCACGTGTCAGATTCTGATTTAGAAACTGAAAGCAAAATCAAACCTTTGCCATTGGATGCCCCTTCTTCAAGGGTGTAATTTGCATCAATATTTCTGGGTATGGAACTGCAACCAGAAATAAAAAGCGATATAATAACAAGTCCCCAACGAAACATTAACGTGCTCCTTTATTTCTCATTTTCAAATTAATAACTATACGTAAAGATAACAGGTTAGTTAAATACTGTTGTCTGCATTACTTCGTCAAGCATCTGAATGAACGCTTTCTCTGATGCTCGTCGCGCACTCAATGAGTAGTCGTGTTTAGATTCGGATGATTCTGCTTTGCCTTCTGAAATTACTGTTTTTGACCATACTTCTTCTCCATTTGGCTTAGTCGCGAAGCAGCTTAGTTCAAAATTGAAACTTGTAGGGGGCCAAAACATTATGCTTTCGGAGGATGAATTTGTTGTGATGGTCGATCTAAATATATAGCTGATGTTCTTCTTTGAATGGGCTTCAGCATCATTCAAACTAGATAGTACGTGGACAGTGGCAAATTTTTTCTTCAACAGTGTTTTAAATGCCAATTCAGTATCTCTGTAGGGGAAATAACTCACAGTCTCGCCTCCACCAGCGGATGACGTCACTTTGGCCCCTTTATTCTCTGCTGAAATATAATAACCGACTACCTTGTCAATCTTTTCATTGTTACCTTGAGATATTAATTGATCAATCGGTGGGGTAATCTCAAAGGTACGAGAAGCACAGCCTGATATTGTTATAAAAGCTACGGCTAGAGTAAAAAGGGATAGTGATTTATACATTTGAATATTCCATATTCTGATTCTTGACTTTTCAAGAGGGCAACTCTTTATTATCGCAGCGACTATGATAGGTTTCCGCATTCTACATAAATTCCCTTGCAAGGAAAACAAAAAAGCACGTTTATAAACAGGTCGGTTATGCGTACTTTTTAGAAGCGGATAACTCTCTTGATACTTTCGGTGTTAGCTTTAGAGGAAAGACAAAATTTGGTGAACTTGGGGGGCTATCGTTTATAGCATGAAACTTCGAGAGGGCGGGGGTTAAGTACGCTTCGCTTGAATAGAGAACTACAAATTTGGCGGGTTTTCTTTACGGCAGTGACCGGGAGTTTTTCCGGTCCATTGCCTAAAGGCGCGGATGAAGTTAGTGGGGCTGCTGTAACCAACTCTGCTGGCAATGTCATCGATGGTTAGTTGTGTCGTTTGTAACAGGTTAAGGCTATCCCTTTGTCGTACCTCATTGAGTAGCTGTATAAACGTCACGCCTTTCTGTCGCAGTTTTCTTTTCAGTGTTCGATCTGACATATGTAAATGTTGCGCGATTTCTCCTAGGTTCGGGTAGCTACCATCACGACAGATCAAGTGTCCTCTGACTTTATCTAGAATGTTTTCGTGATAGCCAAGTAAGGACATTTCCTTTTCACATTGTTCGGCAACAATATGTGCGCTGGTGGCGTTGGCTGTTTTAATGGGATGATCGAGCATTGATCGCTTGTAGCGGATTTGATTGCTGGGCATGTCCCATCGAACAATGGGTAGTCGGCTTTTAAATTTCTCGAAGTAATCAGGCTTTGGCCGATCAAACCAGATTTCTGTTGTTTTACGAGCGTTTTCTAACTGTTCTGGCTCCAGCAAAGAGCATGCAATGGTCCAAGCTTCTGAAAAGAATATGTCGAAACCTAGATTGCGAAAAGGATCTAAGGGCGTGGATTCGGTGACGTTGACAATGGTTTGTTCTGCGGTCTCAATGATATTGAGAGAATAGAAGGGCGTCAGTGTGCGTGAATACTTAAGGCTCATGGCTAAGGCTTCACGGTACGTGCTGCAGCTCATTAAGCCAAATCCAAGAAGACCAATTTTGGTGTGAGATGAACGTAAGCCAAGTTCAAAACCAATCGATGGATCTTTAACCCGTCTAACAAAGTTGTAGATGATGGCGCCCATTGCGAGTGCAGTAATTCGCGCGCTCGGTCGCTGGAGTTGGTCGAGAGTGACGCCAGTATGAGCGATGATTCTCTCTGGATTTATATTGCGCTCGTCAGCAAGCGATATGACTGCTAAGGGGAAAACGGCGGAGAGCGTTTCTGTTGAAAGTTGTTTGAAGAGTTCTGGGGTCATCAAAAGGGGCATTTGTCAGTGCAATATAATCACTATGGGTGAATTGATCTTCACTTGCAATGGTTATATTGGCTCAACAAAGCCCCCCTTAACGTGTCATTGATTATCTTAAGCTGTTGGCTGCAACGGGTTGGCTCAGGCTTTTGGTCTGAATGGACGCCTCATAGATGTCGACATCATTGTTGAATGCACTTCTTGCGTTATCGATAAATGCATCGATGTCCTTTGACGCGGCTTCGTTAGGGATGAGCCTACTATTAACGATGTTCATGCCGATGCGAACAAACAAGTTGCTGAACGTTTCGAAGCTTGTCGTTGCGCTGATCTGAGTGAAACCTGTGTTCGTATTTGAGTTGCCTTCAGGTTTTATGTTGCTTAATTCTAGGTTTGTAATGATTCCTTCACCATCGTTTCCGTTGCAAGCAACTTCAAAGAATTGACCGATGATCTCCTTTAGGTTTGAAGGCATGAACAAATCGATCATCGGGGTTGGGATAAAACCTAGGGCTGCGCCACCAATAGCAATGGTGGGTGCTTGGTTGATCCGCATTTTTACCAGCGCTTTATCGGCCTTGGG
>CAJXXT010000056.1 GCA_913063495.1 uncultured Gammaproteobacteria bacterium
GGCCAGAAGACTTAATAGCGCTTAGCGATATCTATACCCCCATAGGATTTAAGCAGATAAGGACATCTATTCAGGGGCAGCATATGCTGCCCCTTTTTATCATCACCACATTGAGATCCCTACCATGAAGGCAATTGCTAAACAGCGAAATATATATTCTTGCCATCATCAAGGGTTTACATTATTGGAGATGATGCTGGTTGTCGGCATCATGGCAATACTCGGCGGTATATTAATAGCATCTTACGGTGGAGGCCAAAGTTCGATTCGCTCACAGACACAAATAAAAGCAGCTCACACTGAAATGGAAGCTATTCGCCAATCGTTATTGCAGTACAAACGAGACAACATTGCTTTCCCTTTGTCACCCACTACAGCTGCACATGAATCCCCTGCTGATTTTAACTTTCTATTTAGCCCTCCTGACTCGACCAGCTCTTGGAATATTGAATACCAAATAGGCTGGCGCGGGCCTTATATTACCGGCGGTGATAGCGGCCAAGTGGATATAGGAGATGATCTAGGGTTTAACGGCAGTGGCGATCCCACCAACCAAACCCTTGATGCTGTCACTGGCATTACCAATGCCAAGAGATTGCAACGGGGCATACCCGATCCGTTCACCTACACCGCAGTGAATAACAACACATTTACCGTATGTAGCAGTGAGTCCACTTCTAATAATCAATGTCTTTTGGACTGGCGATTCGTAGGTGAAGACAACTCAATGCTTCCTCATGAAAAATTCGGGCGCCCCTATCTACTATTTGATCTCGGCGACACGGATAAAGCCCGCATCGTCAGCATGGGTCGTAATGGTCGGTATGATGGTGAACCCATTGCTAACTGCGCAACTAATTTCATCTCATCGGGCAGCAACGACGATCTCATTTTATGTCTCTACTAACTTCAGCATTTTTTGCCCTCAGCAGCCAGAACGGAAATTTTGAAACCATGACTAATCAGGCAAAAGCTTCGACTCTTTTCATTATTTCTCTCTGGATTTTATGTCTTGGTAGTTACGCCCATGCCGGCAGTGAAGGTCACAGTAGCGAACACGACATATTGGATTTTGATTTTATGCTTGAACATTTTCGTCCTACTAGAAAGGGTGATATTGAGATTGCAATGTTTAAGAAAATCCAATTTGAAGCAGAAATATCTGATTTACCCACGCAAAGAAAATCCACCTATCTACAGAAATTACTCGCAGATTTTACCGCTGACAACCCTCCGTCGATCTCCATGGGTATGATGGCGAAATCCAAAAAAGGAAAAACCTGGAACCTGTACATTTTGGATGAACTTGTGCCACAGGCGAATGATTTATTACGGCCTGGCGACAAGGTAACTCTGTATGCCTACCACGCTTATACATCCGATTACGGCCCTGGCGTTGTTGTTCACGCATTTGACCGCCATGCTCGCCCGACATTATGGCAAAAAACAAAAGCATGGTTTACCGAGATCACCCATGAAAACAAGTAATTTTTCTTCTAACCGCCCTCACCGTCTACACAGCGGATTTACCCTACTGGAAATGGTGTTGGTGGTATTCATCATGGGAACGTTAGCAACCGTATCTTTGACTTTTATTGAAAATGAAGATGCGCAATGGCGTTATGACGAATCAATCAATAAGATGAAAATGATCCGCGAAGCTGTAGTTAAGGTGCGGGATTATAATAATGAAGAACGGTTGTCGGGGTTTGTTTTTGATAATGGGGTGTTACCACCGTTGCCATCACCAAGCTCTGTTCTTCAGGTTAAACCGTTAATAGAAAAAGACGACTCATGGTCAAAGAACACCGTCACATCCGTAGAATGGGAAGACTATGGACTACAAATTCCAACCTATAAGAATGACACTTCCACGTTCCCCCTCACGGGTAGTGAATTCAATCTATTTAAAGGCTACCGAAATCATTACCTACCATCCAGCAGTTTGGATTCAGACGAGGAATTCCTGGATGCTTGGGGCTTGCCATTTGGTATTGCAAACACAACCAATACCTATCAATTTAGTTTGGAGAATAACTACGCCACCGGCGTTAATAAGATTGAAGGTTTTACGACACCACTAAATTACGAAGTTTCCCCGGATGACTGGAGTATTCCAATAGAGCAGTTGAGATTTTCCATTGAAAATAAAACAAGCGCAGGTATTGACGTCGCGAACTACCAAATAGCACTACTTATATATCTCAACACAAAAGATTCTTCCAACAAATGGAAAACCTACTACTTTAACCCCATCCTCCCCTCTACCATTGGAATTGATGCGACTGAATTGTTCGGCCCAGGTGGAAACAGCATTACTTGGAAACAGAACAAAAACCCAATTACCTCTTTCTCTAGAATTCCAGTTGGCCGTCATATTGTAGCTATATTTTCAGAATCCCCCCCTGATGGTACAACAACACTCCCAAATACCATAAAGGACAATACACAAATATTAATTTCTGCCCGCAGTTCAATACCCACAATCAAATTTGTAATTGAATAACACCATGAAAAAACACATAACCCAATTAAAAAACGGCCCGCTCTCTACTTTATTCCAACAAGGCCAAAAACGCATTCTTGTAGCAGAAGCCAATGGGTTTGGTTTGCATGCATTAATCATCAGCAAAGAAGATGACAAATTACTTATAGAGCACAGCGCCAGCTCCACCAATACCGACCCCGTTGCATCAATTGATGAAATCCTGCAAAAACTTAAAAACAACGGTATACAAACGCCTAAGGAAGCCCTTTTAGTCAGTGCCAGCGTTGTACCAGCATTACTCGACATTCCCGTCGAAGGTGAAACCACCGTCGACAAAAGCCAGATGTTAGAGTTGGTACGTTGGGAAATGGAAACCCTAATGAGCGAACAAGCCTCCCAGTGGAATATTGGCTGGCTGTTAATGGGGCGCAACTATCTCACCGAAGAACAGCGAGATGACATATTACTGGAGATGGAGGCCTACGCAGAGATATCAGCCAATCGTGGTGGCCGAGCACCAGCACGATTCGGCGAAGAGGCGATTAAACGCGATTACGTAACACGAGAGCAACTAGAAGAATGCCTCGCGATACAAGAAAACATGTACCTACTGGACGACGCCATTGATTGCAGTTGGCTACCAGAATCCACCACCGTGGGCAGTCAAAAAGGACTATGGTTGTGCAGCGCTATCAGTGCAGTATTGCGACAGCAATGGGTCGCGGCGTTCATGCAACAACAGATACGACTGCAATGGGTATATCCCATGTCTTGCACCTCATCTGCCAGCCTCTGTTGCAACATCCCGGAAGGCGAAAATAGCAACCCAGGATCTCAAGTCTTATTAGAAATACAACCGGGTTACATTGCCTGTTGTCGAATTGAGAATCAGCAAATCACTCAGTTCGCTCAACAAAAGTGTTGTGATCGTAGCGTTACCGCAAGTGACATTGCCGAGTTATGTCAACCACTGTTATCCGTTGACATCAGCAGCATATGGGTAAGCGGGCAACACCCCCGAATTGAGATGTTAACCCAGACACTAACAACAACGTTAAACCGCCCCCTACTCCCCGTTGAACCACATCAACAAGCTCAGTGTAAGATCAACGATACGCTCAATGAATCGCTCAATTTAGGCCTGTACAGTAGCATCATTGGGGCGGCACAACATTATTTTGGAACGGCATCAAGTAACACAGCGATCCAACTACAAGGCCAACCGCCACCACCCCCCCTCTATAAACAACCCAAAATGCAACTCTACGGCGTTGTTACCACCCTATTATTTTCTGTTGTCTGCATCGAAATATTTTTTGCATGGCAAATTAGCGATATGGAGCAACAAATCTTCGACAACAATGCCAAGACTGCGCAAATTGAATATATCAACGAAGGTGTGATCAGTAAAAGTGAAAACGCACAGAAAGCCAAAGCAAAGCTTGATGTTTTAGAGCAACAACATTCCCGCCTACAGACTCGCAAACTCTACATCGAATCAGTGCTCGTCAAACGCCAACAATTCGCAGAATCATTATTGCCCACCATCGCCAACAACATCCCCGATCAAGCCATTGTGTATAAGATCGAGGAAAACGATTGGTATCGTTTATCGGTCAGTGGCTGGGCAGCAACTCAAAGTACGGTTGATGACTTCAATGCACGATTATCCTCCGCTATCGAACCTTGGAATCTATACATCAGCGATAGCCCTAGTGAAGTAAAACTCGGCCCCAGTGAACTAGAAGGGTATCAATTCAACTTCACTCTCACCCCTCGTGAAAGTAAGGACAAAAATAGCTAATGAAATCCCTATTTCCCCAAAGCCAACGGGAACAATTACTCATCGTCATTCTGATGTTATCCGTTGCGGTTGCTGCTTATTTAATGTTACGTATAAAACCGTTACAGATTGATATGCAAGTGCTGCAAGAACAACTGGGTGACAGCATCAAGGCAATGAATAACACACGCCCGATGAGACCGGGCCCACAAAATGCCGCCACCCTAGAAGAAAAAGCCACTGCCTTACAGCTCACCATTGACCAAGAACTTAAAACACTCGCTGGATTTAAGAAAAGTTTTATCGACTTATCACAAAACAACGCTATTGCCAGTATGCGAAAAAACATTACCCAGTTAGCAGAAAAAAATCAGTTACGCCTACTCAGCATTCAAGCTTCCAATATTGCATTAGATAGCTTGGCAGGTGTTACAACGCTTAAAGACGAAGATGCCTTAGCCAGACCTTTATTTGATATTAAATTTAGAGGTGGTTTCTTTCAATTGAACCAGTTTTTGACTGAACTAAAAAGCCTGCCCTATACCGTAGTAGTCACCAAACTATCCCTTAGCACCGAAGCCAAGGAAAATACTCGACAAAATAATACATCCGTACTCGCGTTATTTACGCTAGCTTTTTAAGTCAAAACTTTAAACTCCAAGGTGATTCATGCTTTCTGGCACATCAACTCACCCTTTTGATTCACTGCTAACCCAGTGCATTGATAAAGGCGCATCGGACATGCATTTGTCGGTAAACTGTTATCCAACTTACCGAATCAGTGGTGAGCTACTACCCGATGAGACGGATACTCCAATAACTGATAAGCGTCAACAAGAGATCGTTCAATCGTTCCTTGAGCCTCAGCAATTGGAACGACTACGACAAGAACGCAGCCTTGACGTTGGTTATAGTATTCAAGGCAATCATCGGTTTCGAATCAATGTTTATTTTGAACGCGGGGGTATTGCCATTGCCTCACGCTGGTTAGATGGTACCTTCCACCCTATCGAAGATTTACGTCTACCACCCCAAATTGGTCGCTTGGCAGAGCTAAAAGATGGCTTGGTATTGGTTACTGGCCCCACCGGCAGTGGAAAATCCACCACTCTAGCAAGCCTCATTAACTCCATTAATCTACAGCGTCGTTGTCATATTTTAACAGTGGAAGATCCCATTGAATTTGTATATATCAATGAAAAAGCCACTGTACACCAACGAGAAGTCGGTACCGATGTCCCCAGCTTCTCACAAGCCATTCGTGCTGCCATGCGAGAGGATCCTGACGTTATTCTACTAGGGGAAATGCGTGATACAGAGACGATGACAGCTGCACTCATGGCAGCAGAAACCGGTCACTTAGTATTTTCTACTCTACATACTAACGATGCTGTAGGCGTTATTGACCGTTTAGTTGGAGCGTTTCCTGGCGAAGAGCAGGATGGCGTACGTAAACAACTATCCATGGTACTTCGAGCTGTAGTGACACAGATATTGGTAAAAACCGATGACGGTCGTGGTCGTATTCCGATTAACGAAATACTCATCGTAAATAACGGTGTCGCTAACCTGATCAGAAACCACAAACCAGAACAAATTCGTTCGATGATGGAAACGGGGCGCGCCACGGGAAATCAAACATTAGAGTATGCATTAGCATCACGCGTAAAAGAAAAGCTACTCAGCAAAGAACAGGCAATGCGCCTTACCCATCGCCCTGCCAACCTAGATGAAATGTTACGAGTATTGCAAGCAGAGACTAGTAATACATCGCAAGGAAACAGGCGCTAACCATGTTACGAGATACGGTATTAATTAATGCCTGCGTTCAACTAGGTTTATTAAGCCCTGAGCTAGTCACCGAGGTACAACGCAGTGCCCGTCGCGAACGCAAAGAGCTATTGACAGCCTTGGCATTCGCCAACCGCATGCCTATATCAGCGTTTTATCGCGCCTATGCGGGGCTTCACCGCTTACCTTTTATTTCTGGAAAAGCGATTCAACCTAGTCCAGAACTGCTACGTAAGTTACCTCAGAGTTTAATTGAACGCCGTTTAATGCTGCCACTCGCTTCGGATGAAAATGACAGAATCCGTTTGGTGGTAGCTGATCCAGAAGACCACGCAGGCATTCAACAAGTAAAACGTATCCTTGGTCAAACCATTGATATCTACCTCGCAGCACCCAAAGAACTCACCCATATTATTCAACGGGTTACCCTGCGTTCTGCCCCGCAATCAGAATCATCACTCAAAGATAACTCTGGGGCTGCAGACAATATATTTGATCCGGTACAAACACTTGATGATATTTTTGATGAAGCTTACCTGTTAAGAAGTTCTGATATCCATATCGAGCCCTTAAAAGAATCCGTTCAAATACGCATTCGAGTTGACGGTCGACTTCAGGATTACCCGCGTAACTTCACACCTGAAGAAGGCTTGAGTTTAATGAGCCGATTAAAAGTCCTCGCAAGCATGGATATCTCTGAGCAACGCATGCCACAAGACGGCAGCTTAACCCACACCGTGGATAACGGTGTTGAGTTTGACACTCGAATTGCCACTTTACCCACGCGGTTCGGTGAGCGGGCGACCATTCGTTTATTAGGATCCGATGGTGATGCACTATCCTTACAGCAAATTGGTATGTCAATCGACGACCTAACACGTTTTCGTGAAGCCATTGTTAAACCTCACGGCATGATTTTAATTACCGGCCCTACGGGTAGCGGAAAATCGACCACGCTGTATTCCGCGCTACAAGAAATTGCTACCGACGACATCAATATCTTAACCGCTGAAGATCCGGTGGAATATGTTATGGAGGGTATCTCGCAGGTGCACGTTAGCGGAAAAGTCAGTTTTGCCGACGCCTTGCGCTCCTTTCTACGTCACGACCCCGATGTCATTATGGTCGGTGAAATTAGAGACGGTGAAACCGCAAGCATTGCCATGAAAGCCTCAATGACCGGTCACTTGGTATTTTCGACCTTACATACCAATTCCGCTATCGCCGCAGTCAGCCGGTTAGCCGATTTAGGTGCGGAGTCTTACTTAATTGGTTCCACCTTGCTGTCCGTTATCGCGCAACGGTTAATACGCCGTTTATGCCCAAACTGTAAACACCCAAAACAAGCCTCTACCTCAGAACTGCAACAACTAGGCCTTTCACAGGACACCACGTTATACGAAGCCAAGGGCTGCGCAAACTGTATGGATAGCGGTTACAAAGGTCGTCTTGCATTGTTTGAGACATTATGGATTGACAACGATATGGCTGCTCTCATCAGCCAAGGCGCTGACGAGAGTACCTTGCAAAAAGAAGCCAAACATTTTTTTAGCCTCCGACAAGACGGCATCGCCAAAGCACTGCAAGGACTCACCTCTATAGAAGAGCTCGATCGCCTGGCGCTACTACCATTGCCGCGTACGGCAGAACAATTGGATGACACATTAGCATGAGAATTTATCGTTACGTTGCTCTAGATGACAAGGGGCAACAAAAAAAAGGCAACATAGAGGCCGAAGACAAAAGTAGCGCATCAGGAAGGCTTCGTAATCAAGGCCTCTATGTAATGGAGCTAAATGACTCTGATCAATTATTGGTAACCGTCAAACCCAACGATATACGTGCTGTCGTCTCGGGCATACTACCCATCACGAACATGCAAAAAATCTTCTTTTTTCGCCAGGTAGCACTTATGTTGCGCTCCGGACTGTCATTAACAGAAGGTCTGCAAATTGTTCAAAACTTGATGCATGGGAAAATAAAAAGCGTTGTTCAAGAAATGCATCAGCAGATTCAATCCGGTGACAATTTTTCTAAAGCGATATCCGCTCAAGGGCGTATGTTTCCTGATATGGCACAACATATGATTCGTAGTGCAGAAGCTACAGGTGAATTGGATTTAGTCATGGAACGTGTGGCGTCACACATGGAACGCAAAGCTGACATCAAGCGCCAAACCATGACAACCATGTTATACCCCGGTATTACATTAATCATCGCCATAGCTATGTTCTTTTTTCTTGTTACTGGCGTTGTGCCAAAATTTGCCAAATTTTTTGAAAACTCCGGAAAAAGACTACCTCCACAGACCCAATCTTTACTGGATTTTTCGGATTTTATTTCCGCATGGGGTGGGTTCATTGGGCTTGGTGTTGCTGTCGTCGTTGGCGGTATTCTATTCGCCTATACCAAACCACGCGGCCGTTACATTCTTGATTCCATTATCTTACGCATTCCAATATTTGGTTCCATTGTCACGATTGGTGCCATGTCTCAGATTGGCTGGGGTTTTTCGATGCTATTACGCAGCGGCCTCACCCTAGTGGAAACCTTAGATATCGTAAAAAGTCTCATTGGTAATAGTGTTATATCCAATGACTTATCCATGGCAAGAGAAAAAATTCTACGGGGCCAGGATCTTGGCAGTAGTTTTGAAACCAAAAGCATTACCCCTTTAATACAACAGTTAGCCGCTGTTGGAGAAAAATCTGGCAGCTTAGAACAAATCATGCATGAAGCAGGAACATTTTACGAAGAGGCACTACAAATAAAAAGTAAAGTACTAAGTAGTATGATGGAACCTATCGCCATATTACTTATCGGCGGTATGGTTGCTTATGTGTACACCGCATTCTTTAAGGCCATTTTTGCAGCATCAGGTGGGTAGCATGCTCATTTTATTGAACAATCATCGAACGACTGCAGTCATACAATGAAAAATATATCACGCTCATTATTAGCGACAAAAACAGCCAGGCGCAATAAACCCAGCAACACATTGCTGTCCGTAATATTTGCACCATTGATATTACAAGCGTCCAGCATTGCTATGGCCGAAAGCAACGCCGTAGCGGATTTGTCCAAACAACTTCCCGATCTGATCAATATGATCCAAGAACGGCAACAACATTTAAAACGGGCGTTAAACCGTGATAACACCAACTATCAGACCTATGACAATGAGAAAGATCATGTACCTTCCTATAACACCTCAACTCCCTCACAAACATCCACACCAGATAACAACTTACTAGATCAAGTTTCTAAAAATGCCTTCAGTAATGGATTACGTGACCCATTCACCGTAACCCCAAAGATAGCTAAACTTAATAACTCATATAATAACGGCGATGTAGACGCCTCTTTTATTACCTCTAGCGCTATTGATCAGGTGCCAAAATTAAAGCTACGTGGCGTTATTATGCACGACCAAGATAGCTCACCGCTTGCTCTACTTGATATTGCCGGCGATGGCGTTCACATGGTGAGAGTGGGCGATAGAATAAGTTTTAACGCCGCCAATCCGCTTCAAGTATTAGAAATCAAACAAATTAATCGTCTCAACGTCATTGTAGAAATTGGAACGCTTGGCGACTTAGTCGTCGTGCGATAACGCATAGGTGCATAAATACTCATGAAACCCATAATATTCAACCGTCATCCATTTGCGTTACTCCCTGTTTTTTTCGGAATTGCACTTATTCTCTCGTCCTTATGTTACCCAATAACACTGTATGCAAAAAATGCCCGCCTTGCAGAACTAGAGTTTAAAGAAGCTGAATTGATTGATGCCATCCGTATCATTTCCGAACTCTCTGGTCATAATATTTCCGCCACACCAGAGGCCGCCAAAACGAAGGTAACGGTGTTCTTGCGAAACATTACTATCAATGAAGCGATAAAAACCATCTGTCGCATTAACAACTTGTGGTATCGAAGGGATCCTAAAACACGATCTTACCGTATTATGACCAATGAAGAGTACAGCCAGGATTTGGTCATTCATCGAAATGATCAAAGTCGTGTTTTTACCGTAAGACAGCCCAACATTGACCTTGTTGCGGATGCTATCGCCAACTTATATGGTTCCCGAGTTGAACGTACAAGCTCAGGTGAAGGTGAGGACGATTCAGATGATAATGGAGATAGCGATAATGACTCTGATGAGAACAGTAATGACAACGACGACCGTTTAACTAGCCCCTTAAGTGTTGATCAAATATCTTCGCTCACCACTCGTGGAAACGGTAACAATTTAATCTCCGCTCGACAATTACAACAATTAACCACACAAAAAGAGCCTATCTACGTTACCGTAATTGCAGAACATAACCTCGTAGTAGTACGCACTGGTGACGTAGAAGCATTAGCGAGTATTGCTCGCCTGATCAAAGAACTGGACAGGCCTATTCCTCAAGTTCTATTAGAAATGAAGATTCTTGACGTTACAATTGGCGACGATTTCAAATCAGTATTTAATTTTGAGGTGAGCCAATCAAGACTATCAGGTGACAGCACCAACCCTATACTACTTGGCAACAATGCCCTAACAGGTGGCGGGTTAGTATTTGAATTCCTCAATGATAAGCTAAAATCTAACATAGAGTTTCTGGAAGAAAAGCAACGGGTCAGAGTGCTTTCAAAACCCATTATACTAGCGGCCAACAATCGACCAGCAAAATTATTTGTGGGGGAAGAAATGGTAATGGTAACAGGCTATGAGCAAGTAGAGGTATCTGCAACCGGAACCAACATCACTGTTTCCAACAATAATATCATTCCTAGTACGACCATAAAGGAGATCGGTAGCACCATCAAAATCACACCGTACATCAATTCAGATAAAACTATCACATTAGATATCGATCAAGAAAATTCAACGCTAAAAAACAAGTCAACCACTATATCTGTGGTATCTGGAGGTAACGTACTATCCTTACCACTAGACACCATCACATCATCAACCTTACAAGGAGTGATCATTGCCAAAGATGGTTACACCATCGCCGTTGGAGGCCTAGTACGAGAGACAAAATCACGAAAGAAAAGCCAAGTGCCTTGGTTTTCAAAAATCCCAGGCCTTGGTTTACTGTTCACCAGCAAAGAAGACCTTGATCAACGCAGTGAATTGATTTTGATGATTACACCCCACGTAATGGTAGACCCTGGCTCATCCCCCGAGATCAATGATCGACTCACCGAGCGAGCAAATACAACGTCATTGATCGCCCCCCCTTTAATACCACAAGCAAAAACAGACGTCACATCTCTGGATACCTTATCGCTACGCTGCCACTCACTCTGTCAATTTTAAGGAATATAACAATGCTACACTTATTGCATAAATCGCTTTTCTTGCTGCTTTGTTTAACGATAGCGGGATGCGCAACTAAAACATCATTTTTCTCACAAACCTCTGAGTCCGACATTCAGAAAAATAGAGTCCATAACAACTGTTTCCAATCCATTTATGGCGACAAACCCGACTACAACTTTGCTCACCAGCTTTGCAACCAGGCAGCTGATCTACATATTTCTAGTGCTCAAACATTACTAGGTGAATTATATTTTTTTGGTTTAGGAATAAAACAAAATTACAAACAAGCTTTCAAATTTTACGAAACAGCAGCGAACCAAGACCATCCCCACGCGCAGTTCATGTTATATCATATGTATTTACAAGGCTTAGGTAACGATGTGTTTCCAACCCAAGCAAAAATTTGGCTGCAAAAGTCGGCCAAGAATGGTCATCCACAAGCCCTAAAAATTATCTCGTCGAAAAAGACCTAAGGACACGTTATGACCTCTGTATCACCCTCTCAACTGAACCAGGTATTTGTACGTTTAGATGCTATCCAGGCAACACTTAATGAGATCATCGTCGGAAAACCTGAAAAAATCACACTAGCAGTTACCTGTTTATTAGCCAAAGGCCACCTATTAATCGAAGGCATGCCTGGTGAGGGAAAAACAACGCTTGCTCAAGCCATAGCCGCTGTTATTGGACTCGATTACCAGCGCATCCAATTTACCAATGATTTATTGCCTACCGATATTTTGGGTTTATCGATGTATTCTCGGGAAAACGAAAGCTTTACATTCCACCCAGGCCCGGTATTTAGCCAATTATTACTCGTAGATGAAGTCAATCGTGCCACACCAAAAACACAAAGTGCGTTACTAGAAGCGATGGCAGAAAAACAAGTGACCATAGAGGGAAAAACCCGCCCTTTGCCTACGCCTTTTAACGTCATTGCGACGCAAAACCCCACAGAACAACTCGGAACTTACCCGCTACCAGAGTCCCAACTGGACCGCTTTCTTATGCGTTTACAACTAGGTTATGCCAGTCGCGAAGCAGAACGTGCCATATTAATAGGAGAAGACCGGCGATCACTGATCGACCGCTTACAATCGGTTGTCGGTGCGAATGATTTTATTCACTTGCAAGCTAAAGTTAATCATCAACATTGCTCCGAGGCTCTATTGGATTATCTGCAAGACATTATTGAATATACGCGAACGTCCCACCTTTTCTCGTGCGGTTTGTCCACCCGAGCTAGTCAGGGGTTATTACAAGTTGCCAAGGCGCATTCGCTCCTACAGCATCGCGACCATGTATTACCGGAAGATATTCAAGCAGTGCTCCCCTGCGTTGTTGATCATCGCTTAACAGCTGCAGACCTAAACCAATCCATAGCCAGTGAAATAATTCACAACCATGTCCCTGTGCGTTAGCCTCATCTGAAGAAAAAGGAAACCCACCAATGACATTCCGTTTAGTCAGCTCCGGTTATTTGGTTTTAGTGCTAATACTTACCATTATTTTTTTAGCGCTATGCAGTCCATCTAACAGCAATTTCGCCCTATTTTTCGGCTTTAGTTTAATTAGCACCAGCTTAGTTAGCATCTGGTTAACGCGTCGTAATATTCTAGGCTTATCTGTTACACCGGTAGCAGATAGAAAACACTCCAGTACCCGCGAGCCCTTGCGATTTAGACTTCACGTGAACAACCCCAGCCGTCTACACCGCCCTTCCCTCACACTTAGGTTAGGTAATCAGGCGATTAAACGTTTTGAACTGCTTCCGATGGATAATCAGCAGTTACATATCGAGTTAAATCATAATGGTAGGGGCTGCTACCACATAGACCAACTTAGCCTAACAACGGATTACCCCATTGGATTATTCCGTATACGTTTACCGTTAACATTTGCACTTCAAACGTGGGTACTTCCCTGCGCACCGACCTTAACCAAGACCCACGCTCTCATCAACACACCTACCGTTGAGGGTGACAGGGAAATCGATGGTTTATATGAGTACAACAACAGCGACTCTCTCAATACTATTCATTGGAAAACGTACGCCAAAACACAGAAGCTAGTGGTCAAACATTTTGTTCCCGAGGAATCAGCTGCTCTACCGCATATATGGCTCGATTGGAACACCAACGATCAGCCAACTGAAGCCCGTATTCTACACTTGGTTGCGCAAGCTGACTGGGCTCAACGTAATAATTTCCAGTTTGGATTACGTTTACCTCACATCGAAATACCGCAGGGAATTGGCAATATCCACTATCAGCGCTGCCTGCTTCAACTAGCAAGCTTTCAATGCCCACAAGAAAGCATAATGCCCGGACTCACCCGAGGAAAAACGAGCGCCAGCCTATGACTATCTCCGCGACAGCCCCCATGTTGGATAAATTCGACATTCACAACACCAGGGCGTTATCAAACGATGCCTTGCTCATGGTTTTTACAACCTTATGCCTTGCTAGCTACCCCTATCTTATAGCCATCGGATGGTGGTTTATCGGAATGGTGGCCGCTGCATTAACAACCGTTGTATTACACCATATTTTTCCGAATAAAAACCTACACACTGTGTGTTTCAAGATCACTGGCTATATCATTCTTTTGACAACCGCCTTTAATCTGTACCGGCAGTATGGCTACGTTCATCCACTCACCATAAATGGCACCGTTGTGATTATTGCCTGGTTAAAATTCAGCGACCAACACCCCTATCGTGATGCATCCGGTGTACTGCTTATTGCAACCATATTATTTGCCGAATCCATGATCGCTGGATATCAACACCCTTTCTATTTGGTGAGTTGCTTGGCCCTGATATTGGCAACATTGATTACCATTAACAATCATCGGTTACGCGTATTATCGCGTTTTTTTGTCTTCACCCATGGCCGTTTGTTGCTGTTATCACTACCCTTACTTGCCATACTCTATGTTTTATTTCCTCGCTTACCAGGGTCACTCTTTCCATGGCAAATACCGGGTGTTAATGGCTGGTTCGACGCCCAAGAAAAGTCTTTCCAACAGACGGGGCAACTTAACGGCATTTCACCTGCGCAAGAAACTATCAAAGCCTTAGGCGAAACTCTGAACCTTGATCAATTATCAACGTTAGGTCAAAGCGATCAGCGTGTATTTACCGCAACCTTTACTACACCACCACCTTCACTTAACGATCTATACTGGCGTGGCGCGGTTTTTTGGAAATATGATGGCGAAACCTGGCATATGCGACGCCACTGGAAACGTAGCGAAACAAATCCCCCGACTCAACAGGATACATTAAATCCTCATTTCCCCATCACCCATTATAAAATGCAATTACCAGCCCATGGCAGGCATTGGTTATATGGTTTGGAATTCCCTGTTGAGCACCCTAAAGGCACGGTACTCACTAACGACCAACAGCTAATTTCCGCTCGCAAACTCAATCAGCCTTTCGAGTATGAAGTCACCAGCTATTTAATCCCCTACCCTCCGGGAAAGTTGACAACCAGGGAACGTAGAATGGCCCACCAATTCCCTCGAAACTCTAACCCAAAACTGTTCGAATTCGGCGCAAAATATTTCGATCCTAATGAAGATAACAGTGTCAATGTTGCTAACAAAATCGCCAGCCATTTTCAGAATACCAACAATGGATTTATCTATGATGTAAAACGATTCCCCAAAGGTGGTAAGCATTCAATGGACGACTTTATGTTTAATAGTAAAGCTGGTCAGTGCGGTCATTATGCAAGCGCTCTTGCATTGGCGCTACGCGCTGCCGGGGTTCCCTCTCGCTTAGTCACGGGCTTTCGCGGTGGACGACAGCTTCACTCGGAGACTAATGCCTATCAAATTGAAGTCACCGGCAGCATGGCACATGCCTGGGTAGAATACTGGTCACTTGGTAACTGGTGGCGCATAGATCCTACCCTACTAGTGCCAGGACAAACACCCAACATTATTCCTGCCACCGGAGACAGCTATAACACACCTGCCCCTCTGGAAGATCAGCAGAGTAATAACGACAAAAAAATATTTGAAACATTTAGGAATGACCTAGAAAAATTTATTGATTTTTCTCTCGTTTATTACAACACCCAGCTACAACAACAACTGCTTAATAAATTGGGGCTAGGCCATCTACAATCTATCCACTTATTACTACTGAGCGTATTTACCGTGGGGATTTTATGGGTGTCTATGGGTTGGTACCTTAACCGCGCAACACGCGATAAGTCCATTGACCCTGCCTTGGTCTGTTATCAACGGCTACAAAAAACATTGGGTATTGCTGGGTTAACGATCAAGGCTAATGAAGGGCCTTATGATTTTATGCAACGTGCAATTTTTCTATTCCCAGAACAGCGTGAAGAAATTGAGAGGATTTGCCTGGCGTTAATAGCCATTAGGTATGGGAAAGACAATAATTTAAAACAAATCCCTGCATTGATGAAATCAATTAATCGTCTTAATTTAGGTTCGGGCGTGTGATTTTCGTTGCTTATTGGCGATCTATTCTTGGAACCTGAAATCGGGCACATAGCGAAAAAAGATTCTCATTTCGCTATGTGCCAAATGAACCAACCCAGTTCCTACTGGGCCATCGGCGAATTCGCCAAAACAAACCGTTGATCTGCTGTTAATGTAATTCCTAGCTCCCCATCTTCACGTGCTATTGGAAACATTAAGTTATGGCCATCAGGGCATTCATCTGCAGAAGGCAAGGCTCCGTCATCAGGCCTTTCTTCGTTACAATTTGGTGTATCTGGCAATGGATCTACACCACCAGACCTTTCGGTAGTATGAAACAACCCCAGAAAATGCCCAATTTCATGGGCAGCTGTTTCCGCAACTTCCAAATACGACCGGGCCTCAAATTGCCCCTCATGGCCAACACCGAGCGCCACCATAACGCCATTAGCATCTCCTTTGGTACCCAAGGAACCAGGAATACCTGCCGCAATACCAATAATTGCACGTACCTCTTCAGACATCCCAGGGTGAACAAGTGCACCAGCCCCTTCTTGTTCTTCTTCAAAACCCTCCACAAAATACACATTGATCACATTCGCCTCGCCATACGCCATCAAGACTTGTGTTTTTACGTCGCTGTAATCAGGAATCATGGTGGAAAACGCATTCGGTACAATATGTTTTGCTGGCAGCCAATCAAGACCAATGTTGTTAATAAGAAATATTGTAGCCAGACTATTCATTATGCTGGAAACTGCATCTAACGAAGTTGTTCCTCCAGTATAATAAGGTTGCACACGTAACGTAGCATCCAGTCCACCCTGACCCTGAGGGAAATCGTTTGTGCGAATCAACATATTTATCGAAGCATTATTTAAGTGACCATGTTCTACAGCACTTTTTTCTGCAAGCACACTATATTTCCATTCCCCTGCTTCCGGTTGATAAAGTGCATTAGGGCGATTCGGCATAACCATGCTACAAGTTCCACTAAAACAGGGAATCAAATCCCAAAGCGATATTTTCACACCAGAGGGGTTTTCCAATTCTCCGACAAAAACATCATTACCTGCTAATGGGTTATTGAAGTTTAAGCTAAACGACACCGTGTTCTCTGGAATGACAAAGGTTTGCGGCTCGGACAACATGAATTGAGTTGAACTCACCTGCCCAGCAAGTAAAAAATACTGTGTGATGAATTCTTCTGCAGATATCGACGAATACCTGAGCTCCCCCAGATTTGCCTGTCTCTGAATCGTCGTATACTTATTGTCGCCGATGGTTTCTGTGGTTTCTCGAGGCACCTCAATTGTGTCATCGGTACCTATCGCTTCCCCTGACGAACCTCCGCCACAAGCAACTAACACCACACAAAACAAAACAACATTGATACGCTTCAACCACTGAACCAATTTACCACCAGCCATATCACACTCCATCACGCCATACTCCGTTAATCAACTAAGTGCTTGAAATTAAAAAGCTGCCGCATTCTATTGCAAATACGAATCACTATCAATATCATATGCAAAGTTTAAACAACCCTATTTATTCACCTTACAAGACACATGAAGGTATCAATGCACGCGGCTTCAGTTCACACATTATTCTCACGTCTAGTATTAGTGGCTTTTTTGTCCTATAGCGGTTCGCTATTAGCAAAACCCGTTTATATTGGCGGATACTTAGGACAAACTAATTCACAGGATGACGGTTTTTTTGATCAATTATCCAGTGAACCAGATATTGACAATACAACCACATCCTATTCAATATCGGCAGGCGTAATGGTCTACGAGGGGTTCAGCATTGAATTTGAAATTGGTGCCCATAAGCAGTTTCTTGCTGAATCAGAACTTAGCTTTTCCTTTGAGAAGCTCAGCATTGAAAACACCTTCGCACGAATTAATCTCAAGCATGACTTTTTAATATCCGATAGTTTTGGATGGTATATCAAGGAAAGTCTTGGCGTCATTAAAGCCAAACAGTCCTTCACCAATGCAACCGGCCTAGAGGAAAAAACCGTTAATGATAACGCTCTATTCCCTGCATTTGCCATCGGCATCCAAAAAGGATTTACACACAACTTTCACAAATTTAATGTCTATGCAGAATGGCAATACAGTGGTTACGATCTCGAAAGCGACAACGAGACCTACCACATACGCCACAGCTCCTTAGGAGTAGGTCTGCAGTGGGTATTTTAGCCCCTCTCGTAGACACACGAAATCTTAGTAATAAGTGCTATGTGGCTGGGGCTCATCGGTTCCTGTCGATAAGTTGTGAAAGAACAGAATATTTTCGAACGAGAGAGGGAAAGGTATTCACGTGAGCCCTTAAAACCGCTCAACACTAACAGCCCATCCCTTCTCTTTACATTGCGTCGCCACAGCACGGGTCATTCCATCAGGGCCACACACAAAACAATGAGGTTGGCTTAAGTCTTTTGACACTGAGTCAAACAAACCTTCCCAATCAGGTCGCTCTCGACTAATAACAGCTACATCACTATGAGCGCTTTGTTGTAACCAACCCGGAAAGTCACTAGCTTCACCATCCTGCGTCAAATAAATATGCACCTTTCCACCACCAATTAGGGGTGACGTTAAAAAAGGCTCTAACCACGACAATAAACTACTATCACGTAACACCCACACCAAATGGAATTGCCTTACTTGCGATGAATTGAATAACATCGTATGCATAAAGCCCAAAAATGGAGTAACCCCAATCCCTCCTGCAATCATTAGCCACTGATCTTCTTTTGTTGGTCTGGCAGCGGGGCTGGCAAAGGGACCTCGAATATCCACAACAAAATTTGTATTTTCTTCATCGCCTAGTAAATTAAACAAATCATCCGTCCAATCCCCTTGTGCTTTTATTTTCAGCACAATAAGGTCATCCCCTTCTCGCACCCCTGTTAATGAAAAATCATGCCATTCATAACGTTTTAATACAGGAACGCGAAGCTGAAGATAGTGACCTGGCTTAATATAAAACCCATCAGGTCGCTTCATTTCAAAGCGTAAAACCGTATCACTGACCTTATCAAGTCGCGCCAATTGCCCTCTATGAATACGTACATAGTGCGACAGAAAATACTCGATTGCCAATATAGTTACCGGCACAATTAGCCAGTTATACCGCGGGATATGCAACAACGCCAGAATCACCATCAAGTACCCTAGACGATGTATATGCTGAAA
The DNA here is from genome assembly GCA_913063495.1 of uncultured Gammaproteobacteria bacterium. Classification (GTDB taxonomy): domain Bacteria; phylum Pseudomonadota; class Gammaproteobacteria; order Pseudomonadales; family Ketobacteraceae; genus 42-54-T18. Next base: position 19,050 of record CAJXXT010000056.1, read on the forward strand.
CATATGATGATGGCGTCGCCTCATGTATTGTAACGAGGTAAACCACAAAGGAATTAATATAAGCAGCATAATAATACCGCAAACATTAATTCGAAACTGCCGTGAGTAGATACCATTTCGACTCAATGAAACGACATCATCATAATAACTCAGTGGTAACGACGGTATTGCGTATGTCATTGTTGACGAAGCGCTGTGGCATTTACTGCAGTCCTCTTTCATGATGGGCTGAATAACATCATGAAAATCATCACGAGGCATACCGTTATTGATCCATTGAGCAACATCATCAATGCTCTCGTCTTCACTAACAAATTCGTACATTGTGGTTTTCATTGAGCGTACAACGTCAGGTTCATCCCCAAGCAGAACTTTCACAAAGGGAGCATCCAGCGTATTAAAATACAACAGATAACAAGTGCCATGTATCAGTGCAGCTGCCATTAACAAATGGCCTAGCCAACGATGGATATTTTTTGCATGATCCAGTGGTAACCATACCGTCCAGCGAGAGCGCCACAACGCCGCCAAACCATGTCGCATTACCGGCAACCATAACAAACACAACGCCAACAAAAGCGTATAAGAACAACCTCTCGCTAATTGTAAAAAAAGATTGGTGGTTTCGTTCGAGTTATAACGAAACCCCAGCCAAAATTGATAGACAAACCCCGAAAAAAGCAACGCAGCCCACGGCAACGTCAACCAGGTACTGTAGTGACGCGAAAAATGACGTGCAAAGTATCGTGACCATTGCCGATATAACGACACCCCCCTGCGAATAAGCGAAGATATAGCAAAAATACCAGGTGCTTTTGAGTTGTCTACCAATCCATTCATGGTTATTTCTTGAACGTTAGTTTGACGGATTTTTTATGGTAAATATGATTGATTTGGCTATTGTCAAAAGCTGTCACACCAAAATAATACGCTTTACTAAGATCATTAAACTGCACATCTTGGCTATCACTTTTTTCATAGTGAGTAACAAGCTTACGTTTAATTTCTAACTGCCAATGATCATCCTTCCAAACTGCTTTGGCACTAACATCACCCCGTGAACCTTTCAGTGGTCCGGTGACGATACCCCCAATGCGATCCCCGATTTTGAACGTATCTTTAAACGGAATCTTCGTTGCGTCCATTACCCACAGCGGTGCTTCTACATCTATGTCTCCATTCATCCATGCAGGAAAATCTGTCTCATTGGTGTTGTTGTAGTAACCTCCTCCAGAGTGCTCATCTGTTTGGCGCCCCCACTTTTTATTCGTTTCGTGCTCGTTATTAACAAACCCATCTTCCATCTGCCCATTGGGGTTGGTACGCATGCCTTTCCAATGCCACTCATCGGTTGTCTCTCCTTCATTTTTTGTGTAGTGACGACCAGAAGAGCTATCTTTTATACCTTCAAGCAAGCCGTCTTCCACCATGTGGCAGGACTTATCACAACCTTTCTTAATAAAGCCCCGCTCATTGATATTCCAATAGACCGCTAACTTATCTTCGTAATACGTATTTTCATGTATCGTGCTATCTTTATTCGATAACTGCTTCCAGGTACCATCACTACTTTTTTCCCAGGGAAATCGCGCCAGGCTAATCGTGGGGTCATACCACCGATAGAGGAAATAAATATTTTCGTCATCGTACATACTGCGTATTTCAAGCTCGGTTTCTTTTAACCCTTCATACCCATTATTTGGTTTATAGGGTAGTTCATTCAAGGTAACCGTTAATGGTTTTGCTAACGCCCAAGATGGATCTCTCACACCATCTATCATAACGCCACTTGGCGTCACAACACTTTCCATTGCTAAACCTTTAGCCATAACATCAGTAATGAGTAACCCACTGGATAATAGAATGACAACCATTTCTAACACGGAGAATCTAAACTTTATTTTTGGAATTTTAGGCACGGAGAATTTCATAGCAAGACGTTTCCTTATTGCAGTTTAATTGATCTTAATAGTTGAAATTACAGTGGTATTTTTGGAAATCAAATATACTCAGTTTAAAAAGGGTGCTTTATTCCAATAGCGACATAACGATTACGCTGCCCCTCTTCGTCCGCATCTCGACGAGTATAATAGCCATATAGCACTGACCGTTTACCTAACTTATGGTCGACTGCCAGTGAAAACTGACTTGCATCAGAGCGAGAAATTGAGCGGTTACTAATGATATATTGTGCTTTAAACGTGTTGCGCTGTAGACCGTACGCCGCACTTAATCCGTACGCGTCAGCCTTGTCTCCACCATCGATGAAATCAATGTCACTGTTACTTATTTTTGATCGCTGGTAGAGCGCTCCAACTTTAAGCGATCCACTACCCACAGCATCCCACCGCCAACCGCCAATGAGACGCAATTGATCCTGTTGTTTTATATCTACGTTAAAACCGACACTCATATACAGTTGCTTTTGCGAGAAAACCAGCGAGCCAGAAACCCCATCTGCTGGGCCATCTTCATCGTCTTCATCAGGGTTTTCTCCAGGCACTGTAGCCAACGTTACTGCTAGGGGGCCAAAGAGCCGACGAGTATCGTATTGCAGTACGTTGTCCAGCCGCTCCTCACCATCAATGATTTTCCCTAGCTCTCCTTGAAGATCGGTAAAAAGATCAAAACCTCCTTTTGCTTCCTTAAAAGGGATAGTAATCCGCCCTCCTTTTAACCTTCCCCATTCTCCCTCAATACCAACAAAGGTGTCTCGCTGAGAAACCGTTTGCCCATTTTTATCTCCATCGTCAACCTCTACGCCATATTCGATCTGATATAAAAGTGACATTGAATTCTCAATCAATGTTTTTCCCCGAAAACCAAGACGAGACGCATTGCTTTCTAATTTCCAAACACTACCACTTTCTGCATTGTGTTCGTTTTGATAAGACACATTCAATCGACCATAAACGGTTCCATCAATTGGGCCTAGGGCGTACACCCAAGCAGGGAAAATAGAAAAGAACACACCGAGAAAAGACACCCAACAAAATATACGTCGCATAACGACCTCCTAATTTTGCTAGGCATTATACACCCAATGCGAATACGAACAACTATCATTTAGATTGGTATCGAGCGGAATTGGAAATAATATTACGTTTTACTTCGAAAGCTTTTCTATGCTAATGTGCGCCCCATCTTAAAGGTGCCTATCAGAAAACGTCGCCACGTTTTCTTGGATAGGTTAAAAGGGAAGTTTGGTAAACGCAGACAAATTCACGGCTTGTCTGTCACATTCCAACGCTGCCCCCGCAACGGTAATCATTTTAATGAGAGCCCGAAACCTGCCTTTAGATATGACACGAACATGAAGCGGAGGGCTTCATAGAGCGGTATTTTTGCCTTTTTGATTATTACATCATTACGCATCCACTACCTCTATCTATCCCCTCCCTCATTCGTATTTATTTGCAGTAATCTAACGATTGAGGTTTCAGAACAATGAGCAGCACCCCAAAACCCTCCCCAATAAAGCTAACGCTATTGGCTTTATTTCTACATAGCCTTTCAGGCAATGCTCTCGCGGATAAAAATGGTACTGAACTTGTAGAAGTTCGCGGCAAAAAATCATCCATGGGATTAAATCTAAAAAGCAGTGATAGCGCATCAAACCGTTTGGGGCTGGATCTCATCAAAACCCCAGCAAGTGTTGACGTTATTTCCAAAGAAGATATCGCGATTAAAGCGGACTATTCCTCATTATCTGCCGTTACCCGAGCGACGGGGTTTGCATCCAGTGCCAGCCCAGGTAATGGTGGTTCCTCCATGTCGGTACGCGGTTTTAACGGCCATAGTGCCGTTGTACAAACTTATGATGGCACACGTTTATACGTAGGGGCAGGCACGGTCACCTTCCCCGCGGACACATGGACACTTGAAAAGGTCGAAGTATTACGCGGCCCAGGCTCAGTGACGAATGGCATTGGCGCTATAGGAGGAACCGTAAATTATGTTCCTAAGGCACCTACATTTGAAGCTCCCTCCAGTGAGATCGATGTGACAGCCGGCAGCTTTGGTTTGCGAAGAATGGCGTTTGGATCAGGGGGGCAAATAAATAATAGCGTTGCATATCGCTTTGACATAGCAAATCATGAAACCGACGGTTATGTTGACCGCGCAGATGAAAAAAGACAAGTAGCCGCAGGTTCGCTGTTGTTTCGCCCTCAAGATAATTTGGATATCAAATTCAGTGTTGACTACGCCGATATTGATGCTGCTCCATACTGGGGAACACCGCTTGTAAATAATAAAAGTGAAATAGATAGCTCAACCCGTAAAAACAATTACAACGTAAAAGATGGCCTGGTTGAGTACGAAGACATATGGCCACGGGTGAAGGTTAATTGGAAAATCAATGACCTAGCCACACTGGAAAATGACACCTACTACCTTAAAGCGAAACGACACTGGCGGAATGTTGAAAGTTACACCCACAACAAGGAAAGCAATGAAGTCTACAGAGAATTCTATTTAGAAATACTTCATGATCAAAAACAGATTGGAAATCGTAGTAATCTATTGTTAGATTTTGATATCGCGGGGTTCAGTAATCGTTTAAGTATTGGTGCGGAAGTTAACCAGATCGAATTCACTCATAGCAATAATCGTGATTATGACGGAAATAACCACGTAAACCTCGAAAATCCTGCGCCAGGCACTTGGGCAGAAGGTGTCGAACTGCCAACGACCAAAGACTTCACTAGCGACACATTACAATATGCATTTTTTATTGATGATGTATTGCAACTCAATGAAAAATTCAGTTTAGTTGCAGGCCTACGCCGTGACAAAATTGACTATGAACGTGAAGACTTTGCGCGTTCCAACAAGAACATTAGTGAATTTGCAAAAGATACCGACGACAGTTTCAGGGGAACTAGCTGGCGCCTAGGCATGGTCTATCAACCCATAGAAAACACCAGTTTTTATCTACAAACCAGCAAAGCCGTAGACTCTATTCAATCGATCATAAGCGCCAGCAGTACCGATCTAGAATTGGCAGAAGGCAGGCAAGTGGAACTGGGGGTCAAGCAATCGCTGTGGAATGATCGCCTACAATATACCGTTGCAATCTATGACATTGAAAAAGTAAATCTTCTCAATACAGATATAGGAAGTAATGAGAGTCAAATCGGTAAACAAACATCCCGTGGCATTGAATTCGAATTATTTATAAAGCCCACTGAAAGTTTCGATATTGACTTTAATATTGCCAGGGTTAGCCCAGAATACGAAGAGTTTATTAAAGGAGGTGATGATTTTAGCGGCAATACGCCAAAAAACGTACCCGAAACCACGGCTAATCTATGGCTGAATTGGCAGCCTATCGATGGATGGTTATTAAGTGGCGGAGCCCGATATGTCGGAAAGCGTTACGCGGATGACGCAAACGAAACCACAATGCCAAACTACACTGTTTTTGATGCCAGTATCCAGTGGATGGCCACTCAAGATATCCAATTAACGTTACGTGGTAAAAATCTATCTGACGAGGAAGATTATGTGCTTGCTCCCTACGGTGATCAGTGGATCTTGGCCGATGGGCGCAGCGCGGAAGTCAGCTTGAACTATTCGTTTTAATCACTCATTTTAACCATTCACAACAAATGGCCCGTACTACATTTCTGTACTCCGATCCGTACTCCCATTCGTACTACAGGCCATTGATTTCAAATGACGTATAAAATGAAATTACAAGCAACAAATTTGAGCTGGCGCCCCAGTGCTAAGTCCGCATTAATTTTAAACAATGTGAATTTTCATGCACAAGAAGGCTTGTGCATAGGGCTACTTGGCCCCAATGGCAGCGGTAAAACCACGCTGTTACGCTGCTTGTATCGAGGAATTTCACCTACAGGTGGTTCCATTTTTCTGGACAACAAAAACATAGCGCACCACTCACAACAGGAAGTTGCTAAAAAGGTAGCGGTTGTTTTGCAGGAAAGCCCACACGAGATAGGTCTTTCTGTTTCAGAAATAGTCAAACTGGGGCGTTTGCCTTACCAAGGTTTCTTTACCCATGATCGTATCACTTTAACGAGCCATGAGCGCGCAATCATCCAACACCTTGAACTCGATCATCTACTCGAACGTAATCATCAATCGCTATCTGGCGGTGAAAAACAACGCGTCATGATTGCAAGAGCACTGATTCAAAAGCCCGAGGTATTAATTTTGGATGAGCCAACAAATCATTTGGATATTGCACATCAACTTTCCATTCTCCGGTATATCAGTAACCTCGACATCACCGTTATCTGTAGCTTACACGATCTTAATCTGGCAGCGCAGTATTGTGATGAGGTTGCAATAATGAGTAAAGGTCACTTAATATCACAAGGCAAACCTAACGATGTACTCACCTACGAGTTGATAAAACGTGTTTTTTCTGTCAACTCCATTGCCGACACACATCCCGCTACTGGCTACCAACGTCTGAGTTTTTATTAAAATGAAAAACATCTGTGTATTTATTACTCTTCTCTTACTGACTAAATTCGCCTCAGCTGAAATTAGAACAGTGGAATCCTGCGGCCGAAATTTAAGTGTTGAAAAAACACCTAGCCGAGCTATTTCCCATGATATCAATTTAACGGAAATGATGTTTGCACTAGAATTACAAGGACAAATGGTGGGATACACGGGTATCAGTGGCTGGCAAAAATTAACACCAGAGTTTAAAAAATCTGCGGGGAGTTTGCCACAACTCGCTGAAAAAACGCCAACTATCGAAACTTTATTGGCGGTAAATGCCGACTTTTTTTTTGCTGGCTGGAATTACGGGATGCGTGCTGGAGGCCCCTTAACACCCAGCACATTAAAACCATTTGATATTACGGTATACGAACTCACCGAGTCTTGCATTCACATCATGAAGAAAAACCCATCAAGTTTTAACGATGTTTACCAAGACATCCTTAACCTTGGGGTACTTTTTGACGTAGAGCCACGAGCCGAGAAGCTGGTTAATCAACTTAAGGTTGAAATAAGCAAGGTAGAGGCTGCAACAAAACATATCCAACATCCCGTTAAGGTCTTTCTCTATGATAGCGGAAAAAACGCACCATTTACCGCTGGTCAATATGCGATACCTAACGCAATGATTGAGGCGGCAGGAGGCACCAATATTTTAAATGATATACAGAGCAGCTGGTCTCGCACTAACTGGGAAACTGTCGTTGAGAGAAACCCGGACATCATTATTATTGTTAATTATGGAAAAACCACAGCAAAACAGAAAATTGCCTTTCTAAATGCACACCCCGCTCTTTCTGACGTGAATGCTATCAAGAACCGCCGCTTTGTGACTCTGGAATACAGTGAAGCGACTCCGGGAATAAGAAATGTCGAAGCAACCCAGCGATTAGCCAAAGCATTTTATCCAAAAGAGTTCGCGACAAATACGCTACAGGTGAAACCACAATAATGATGCCCCTACCCCTGAAGAATAAACATTTTTCTTTGTTATGTTGGTTCTTCCTATTGTTGCTTATCATCTCTATTCCTGGCGCCCTACTACTAGGAACAGTGAGTGTTGACCCAGCACAAGCTATTCAGATTGTTCTGCAACACATCTTCCCTGATCTACCTTTACTCGATCTATCTTTACTCGGTCTATCGCCACACGAAAAAATACCCGCCGGAATCAATAATATTATCTGGGAACTTCGTATTCCACGCATTTTGATGGCTTGCATTACTGGTGCTGGTCTTGCTATTGCAGGTCTTACACTGCAATCTATTACCCGAAACACCCTTGCTGACCCTCATTTGCTGGGCATCTCATCCGGTGCAGTACTCGGAGCCGTCATCGTTACCCTGCATATCGGTGAAGTGATCGGTGAGCTAACATTGCCTATCGCCGCTTTTGGTGGCTCATTGTTAGCCACCCTAATTATTGCCGCAGTGAG
>CAJXXT010000057.1 GCA_913063495.1 uncultured Gammaproteobacteria bacterium
GGTGTTGAAGTCATCTTAGTTGGTGACTCCCTTGGCATGGTTCTACAAGGTAAAGACAGCACAGTTCCTGTCACCATGGATGAGATGGTCTACCACACTGAATGCGTAAGGCGAGGCAACCAAGGCTCCCTCATTATGGCTGACATGCCATTTATGAGCTGCTCCACCGACGAGCAAGCTTATGAAAATGCAGCCCGCCTTATGCGCGCTGGAGGACACATGGTGAAAGTAGAGGGCGGCGCCTGGTTCACAAATACGGTATCTAAACTGACCGAACGCGGCATCCCTGTGTGTGTTCACCTTGGCCTAACGCCTCAGTCCGTCAACAAATTTGGCGGTTATAAAGTACAAGGTCGAGACGAAGAAACCCGTAACGCACTGCTCAAAGACTCTATAGATGCAGAAAAGGCTGGTGCAGCAATACTACTTTATGAATGCATCCCGAGCTGCCTAATGGAAGAGGTCATGTCTTCCGTAAACATTCCTGTGATTGGCATTGGCGCCGGCCCAGCATCTGACGCACAAGTATTAGTACTACATGATATGTTAGGTGCGACTCCTGGAAAGGTAGCTAAGTTTGTTCATAACTTTATGCCCGATGGCGATGGCTCGATAAAAGGAGCTATCACTGCATATCACCAAGCAGTTAAAAATGGTGATTTTCCAAAACCAGAGCATTGTTTTGAGTAACACTCCTCGGTTATAAACAGTAAATGCAAGCCTGTAACACAAACGACAAGGAAACCCTTCATGCAAACCGTCCACACGATCGCTGAACTACGCTCGGTCATCGCACAACAAAAGTCAGCAGGTAAAACCATTGGTTTTGCCCCCACCATGGGCAACCTGCATGAAGGGCACATCACACTCATCCGAGAAGGGCACAAACACGCCGACTTTATGGTTTCTAGTATCTTTGTTAATCCTACGCAATTTGGCGAAGGTGAAGATTTTGATGCCTACCCCCGCACCCTTGAAGCGGACAGCAGTAAACTAGACGCTGCAGGATGTCACTGTTTGTTTGCTCCAAGCGCGGATGAAATGTACCCCGCCGAAACAAGTACTTGGGCATCAGTACAAGTACACAACATCACTCACCGTCATTGCGGAGCCGATCGACCAGGCCACTTTGATGGTGTATCCACTGTGGTGACCAAGCTATTTAACATCGTCACTCCTGACGTTGCTCTATTTGGAAAAAAAGACTTTCAACAGCTTGCGGTCATTCGACGCATGACCACCGCACTTTGCTTTAACACTACGATTATTGGCGTAGAAACCGTTAGAGAAGAAAGTGGCCTTGCGATGAGTTCTCGCAATGGTTTCTTAACTGCGGAAGAAAAAAACAAAGCCTCTGCACTTTATCAGCAACTTTGCGCAGCCAAAGAGAAAGTACAAAAAGGCAATACTGATTTCGAAAAAATAGCCCAAGAGGCAAAAGAGGCGTTAACAAAAGTGGGTTTTGGTGCTGGTTATTTTACGGTATGTAATGCATCCAGTTTAGAACCAGCAACAAAGAATGATACATCACTGGTGATTTTAGCCACGGCACAAATGGGAGACGCTCGCTTAATCGATAATATAGATTTTGAAAGCTGCCTTTAAGTGAACAAACCCGTCATAGGTATCAGCAGCTGCTTATTAGGAGAACCTGTTCGCTATGACGGTAACCATAAACACGCCCTACCTATTATCGAGCACTTAGCACAATACTTCTCCTTCCATTCTTTTTGCCCTGAAGTCGCCATTGGCCTTGGGGTTCCACGCCCCCCGATTCATCTAATAAAAAAACATCAACAGATAGTCTGCGTTGATGTTGCTGACCCATCGATTGATGTCACAGAACAGCTAATACAATGCTGCCAACAACAGGACTGGCAAGACAACCTGTGTGGTTACGTTGTTAAAGCCAGATCACCGAGTTGCGGCTGGCAATCCACACCAGTAACGCTAACAACTAAAGCCACTCAACCCCTTTTCGATTCAGGAATATACACCGCTCAGTTAATTAAACGATACCCAAACTTACCTGTTATTGAAGAAGAGCAATTAAACAACGCCATATACCGTGAAGACTTTATCCAGCGAGCTCTTACGTATGAGCGTAACAAATGAAACACCAGGCAAAGCATCAACATAAAACATTACCCTGGAGCCCTGAGCATGAAAAGAAGTGAGGTTTTATTAATTCTGTTTTCACTTTTGTTATTCAATCCATCGATTGAAGCAAATCAGTACAAAATAATGACCGAAAATTTTGCGCCGTTTGGATACTTTGAAAACAAAAAACTAACAGGCCTATCAGTTGAGATTGTACGTGAAATCTTAAAACTCACATCTCTGCCCGACAACATCCAAGTTCACCCATGGGCTCGTGTATACAGAGAAGCACAGCAGGGCCCTAATAAAATTGTATTTTCGATGGCCCGAAACCCCGACCGTGAAAGGCAATTTAAATGGGTTGGCCCATTAATTGCCGATAAAATATATTTTTACAAACGAAAGGGCTCCAGCACCCACATTAAAACAATGGAAGACGCAAAGGTGGTTAGTAAAATCATGCTCACCCGGGACTTCCCTGAACACAAATTCCTTCAATCTCGTGGCTTTACTAACCTGACACTCACAGTAAGACCGACTCAAACATTTAAAATGTTAATTGCTCAACGGGGTGAGTTAGTACCCATGGGGGAATTAGCCGCACTTAATACCATTAAAGAGGCAAACATTGATCATTCTCTGATTGAAAGAACCAATATAAAACTGTTTGAAACAGAGCTGTATATTGCTTTTTCAAAAGATATTTCTGACAACGAAGTCAACAAATGGCAACAGGCCCTAGATCAACTAAAAGCGTCTGGAAAATACGCTATTATCCTGAAAAAATACACCCTGCATTAGATTATTCAAGCATCCGATACAATCTATCAAACTGACGCACCGAAAAACCACTCATTTTATTTTCCCCGACAACAATAAGAGGCACTCCATTTCCACCTAAACGGTCATAGGCTCTTTTTGCCAATCGACTACGCTCAATGTCACGCTCAATGTCACGCTCAACAAAACACTTATAAATCACTTAAACAGCAAGAACCGGGTCGCCACTACCCTCAGTTCAGACGACACTTCTCTCTAAATTGTCACCTAGAGAAAGAACTCATGCACAAAACGATTGATCTACCCATTCTATATTTTGGAACACCCGTGGTATTGATTAGCACACTAAATGAGGATGGCTCCACTAACATCGCGCCATCTTCATCGATTTGGTGGCTAGGAAAAAGCTGCATGATTGGTCTTGATGGAAGCTCAAAGACAACAGCAAACCTAAAAAGAACTCACGAGTGCGTATTAAACCTGGCCTCAGCGAATATGGTGGAATTTGTGGATCGCATTGCAAATACAACAGGTTCGAAAACAATTCCTCTCCACAAAAGAACCTTGGGTTATCGATATGTTCACAATAAAGCTAAAGAAGCACAACTAACAACCCAACCAGCGATCAAAGTAAACCCTCCAAGGATTACAGAATGCCAAATCCAACTTGAAGCCACCGTTGACAAAATACATGCATTCTCAGATGCCCCTATTCCAATGTTTGCATTTGAACTAAAAATCCAAAATTCACATATTGAGGAGTGCTTATTAACGGGAGACAAAAAACAATATGTTGACCCTGACAAATGGCACCCCTTAATAATGAGCTTCAGAAAGTTTTACACAACTAACGATTACATCCACTCATCACGCCTTGAAAAGGCACCGGTAGAAACATACAGAATCAAAAATTCTAACAGTATTACTGGAAAAATATTCAACAAAATAATCAGGCGTTTGTATAAGAAATACAGCCTATAAGACCAGCAGCACTACAGGATTTAGACATACGGCATCTAATCTCGTAGCCTATAATCATACAACCATCGGAGTTTTCTATTCATAAACTCCGGATAAATCATCCCCATCGTAGACAATACTCGGTCTCTAACAAAACGTACAATGCCATTCCTTTCATGGAAGACTTTCATGTTTTTTCTTGCGGTAAGCTGCACCCTTGCCGTCCTTTTCCCTCTGAGCTGAAAAAACATTTCACCAACTTCATCAGCAGGGACATTATCAAAGCAATGCACGAGAGCTTGTGCATCTTCAATCCCCATTGCAGCACCCTGCGCTAAAAACGGTAACATCGGGTGCGCTGCATCACCCAAAATAATGCAACGCCCATCGCTCCATGACAACAGCGGATCTCTATCATGCAAAGCCCAACGATAACTTTTTTCAGGGTTACTCTTTTCCAGTAATCTCTGTACTCCAACATCCCACCCCTCAAAATCACGAAGCATCTCCGCAATAGAGCCTTTTTCTGTCCAGGACTCTTTCTCCCAATCCGTACGCTCAATCACGGCCACATAATTAACAGCCTCACCGCCACTCACGTAATAGAAAACTACATGCCCACCGGGCCCCATCACCAAATGCGTAAGTGGCTCCGGTTTTTCTTTTAACGAAGCAATAGGAATCAAGCCGCGCCACGCCACACTCCCGGTAAATCGGGATGGGTTGATTGTAGATGTTGCAATAGGTCTAACAATAGAATGAATACCATCTGCCCCGATAACCCAATCAAAACTTTTCTCTTCTTGATCGCTAAATCGAATAGTGGCATTTTTTTCACTGCTTTTTACGCTTACGACTTCGGCATCAGTAACGATAGAGCCCGGAGCAATCTTGATAACAGCAGCCAATAAAATGCCATGTAGGTCTGCTCGGTGTATATGAATATAAGGATCATCACCAGAGCCAACATGTGAATTTTGAGAAAAACGTGCAATCGTCGCCCCGGTTTCCCAGTGTGACATTTTTAACCCTTGAGGCAAAAAACCCACTCGCCGAACATCATCTAACACTCCCAGTGATGATAGTACCCGCGTAGCGTTCCCGCTGAGTTGCAGCCCAGCACCCACCTCTCCTAATTCAGCAGATTTCTCAAAAACACTAACCTGATGACCATGTTTCAAAAGCGCTAGAGCGGTAGCAAGGCCCGCGATCCCGGCACCAACAATACCGATGTTATATTTCTGTTGCCCCATGACCCACCATTCCTAAGAAACTATAAAATGGCCTGTATTTTATCAAACTACCGGCAGGGATGGTATTACCTCATTAAAACGATGAACCAGGCTCTAACAAAAATGCTTTCTCTTCATCTGTAGAGTCTCGCCCCAGAATTTCATTTCGATGAGGGTAACGGCCAAAGCGCTCTATTATCACTTTATGCTTGTGTTCAAAGTCCAGATTCCCTTCTAACCCCGGCTCGCCAAACAATTTTACCGCCTCCTTATGCACAAGCAGTGATTCACTGTGCATATAGGGCATAAATAGAAACTGCTTTTGATTCGATGAAAGCCCATCATAATCCTGTTGCCTAACAACTTCTTGCGATAACACCAACGCCATAGGGTCAGCGGCAAAAGCTCGTGCATCATCACGATAGATATTTCGAGAAAACTGATCCAATACAATAATTTCAGCCAACCTACCTAAGGAAGTATCACGCCAAGGAAACAACTCCCCTTTAACAGCGGAATCAAGTAACCCCTGATAACGATCTATCAACAACTGATCAAACTCGCCGTCTTTAATCCACCACTGTTTTGGCGCAATATCTTCAAACCAAAATTGAATAATGTCTTGAGGTCTAATATCGTGAGAACAAGTAGTCATCGGCGGCTCAATATTTATGTTAATCATTTTGACAAGTCTCCTTGGATTGTATGTCAAAATGATTAACATGAAAACGACCATTCAGGCGAAATCGCCGTATCATTCCTTTTCTATAGAATACAGGCCGCTGATAAGGCCCGAAGCATACAATGTATCTGAATTAATCAAACCAATACTTCTTGGCATATTAACACCACCGATAACACTCACTACAACTGGATCCTCCGCATTGCTTACGTCATATTTAACAATGCGACTCGCAATCATATCACTCACATACAGATTATCCCCATCGAGTACTAGATCATAAAAAACCGAATTTGATACATCGGACAGTACTTCTTGAGAAATAACAGGATTCACCGGATCAGATAAGTCCAACACCCCCAGCCAATTACGATTTACTGCATAAGCCAAGTCACCATTAAAGATCCACTTTCGTGCAGGATGATCACTATAAATAGTAATCAACTCTGGGGCCAGAGGGTTGCTTACATCATAGATTAGCGTTTCATTGTCTTCTGAAAAGGCATAAACATAATTTCCGCGCTTTACAATATTATCCGGTGTATAACTCTCTGTAGCTAACGATGTAAATGCATCAACTTGACCAACAAGTGATGGCGCCAAGGGGTTGCTGATATCAATGACCCAAAGCCCGAAATTTTGTACACCTGCGTAAAGATAATCACCTTCCAACGTCACCGGGTTTGACCCAACATATTTGTCAACATCTGCCCGCCTGTAATCAATATCTAATGTATTGACAATAACAGGAACAGTTGGATTACTAATATCAACTGTTTGAATAATACCGTTTGAAACAAAAGCATAGTTATCTTTCAAGGCAATACCCCAACCCGGGCCATCAATAGGTAACTCTGCCGCTAGACTTGGTTTTTCCGGTACCGATAAATCAACAACAACCATTCGACGCAAACGTGCCACATAATAGGCATACTGCCCCTGAACTTCTAACGCAGCAACCTGAACGGTATTCAACGCTCCTTGTACCGGTGAATTCGCCGTTTCAAAGCTCCACACGTAATCTTCTTTTATATCGGCATTACCTGAAGCCTCTATCGTTTCTGACAAGGTAGCTTCATAGGTTGTAAGGCGATCCAACGGCATTTTTGGAACCAATGACGCGATCTTATTTTCACCGTCATAATAAATATCGGCATCCACGGTATTTTTGGTTGTGGTATTAAACAACGTAAACGATGCACCCGTAATTGTGGAGGCAACCATATCCACTTTAAATGTTGCCGCCACATCAGTGTACCGAGCAACGGACGTTGCATTACTCTCTGGCGACGTACTATCAATAGCCTCAGCCATACAACCTGTTAATAATAACCCTGCAGCAACGATAGCAAGTGATTTAACCCAAGGGGTTACTGTCATTTGATTCAACATAAAAAATCCTCTTTAGCAAAAGCGCTAAATATTTTCGACCAAAAAAGTCTATCAAAACACGCCAAGTCGACGTTCAACAAACAAACAACTCTAAAAACGAGGCGAATTCTAACAATAGAAAAGAGATCTACAAGGGCTATTTGTGACTTACAATTTCTGCGTAACAGACTGTTTATAATCTGTATTTAAGTTGTAGCTAAGATGTAATTGAACGGAGAGGTGCTGTAACTATTTAGATAACATTGTGTAAGAACACGTAACTATTTTACCGCTCAGCCGAGACCCCAATAGCTCTACATTCAGCGCTATTGGCAGGTTATAAGCTCACTAGACTGCTAAGCTCTCACAAACAAAAAATTCTTCTGCGTAGCAGCACAGGTAATAATTTTATCACTTAAAGATAAACACCTTTCCATTGATAAAGGCCGATCCACTGACGCGCGCTCATTAACTCGTATCGTCTTCTTGTCTTTAATCAAATGACGGTACATCGTTTCAAAACGCTCATTAAAGCTCACACCACGATTGGTTAAGTCATGAAATAAAAATGCAAACTTGCCTGACGACATAGTCACCCCTCCCAAACCAATTGCTAACATTTTTTCAATATAACGCTGATATGATAAAACCAAATAGTCACTCACATCGGCCTTACTGTCTAAACGTTTACCATAAGGGGCAAGCCCCATACGATTGCCCTTACTTAATGCTCCCTCTTTCAAGGTATTATTGTTTTTATTGCCCGTAAGCACATAGCGTTTTGTCTCGCACACAATGGCGTTTCCATCAAACTCGCAATCACGCCGCCATGAAGGTTCCTCGCGTTGATGAGTTTCATTATTCACACTAGCTTTCGCGCTATTTTCTAAACTGTTTTTTACAATGGCATTTCGAATTCTTTTCGTGTTCTTTCGAGGCATTGCCAACGTTATCCCTGATCGAGCGGCCGGTTTCTTTAACAATAAGGCTTGTATTAGAGGGTCATTTTTACGAAAGTCATAAAAATCCGGCAAACTTCGCCCATTACCTTTTGACGAAACCTCACAAAAAACCTGCTCGTAATAAGTTT
The DNA here is from genome assembly GCA_913063495.1 of uncultured Gammaproteobacteria bacterium. Classification (GTDB taxonomy): domain Bacteria; phylum Pseudomonadota; class Gammaproteobacteria; order Pseudomonadales; family Ketobacteraceae; genus 42-54-T18. The sequence goes on from CAJXXT010000057.1 coordinate 8,216, forward strand.
CCGCCTTAACAAAGCAGAAACTTTTAGCCAATGCCGTCCCCGCCCCGATGAACAACGGCAAGACCATAATGATACAAAAAACGTTTAGGGAGGCTCTTTTTAGCATTGAGGTATTGCACTGTTTTATAATGGGCCTTTCTATACGGTGTATTGACTTGCTGCTCATGGAGTAGTTCCTACTAAATCGACCCGTAATCCTAACATAACAACAGCCCAGCACTGACCCTCATCAACGGAATTGATACCTAATTCATCAAGCAACCCATAGCTCAATTGCAAACAATTCTCAGTTGCATTAGTATCCTCGAATACTTAATAATTGATACACTTGGAGTTTGTATGCGACCTTTCCTTTATTCAGCCTTAACTATTGGTTTGGCAACAGCAGGGCTTGCTAACGCGGAGACCACCGTTAATGTTATCGATGCCAGCCACAACCCTGCCAGCAACTTCCTTGCGTATACAGAGTTCGAGTTATCTGGAGAACCCCTAGCAGAAGCCTTAGGTCTAGACTTGGACATTCTCGATGTTGACGCTCTCAACAAACCCACTGAATTTGACTACACTGCAGGCATAGAAGCCTATGAATATTCAGAAGAAGCAATGTATGCGTTAAATTACCAATCTCAAATGGGCCCTCACCTGGTTAATGGGCCAAGCAATGCAACACGTGGCGGGGATTTTGCCGCATTAAAAAAACGCATCAGCACGTTTGCCGCAGCCGTTGCGTTTCCAGAGTCAGAAATTCACGCCAACCTGTACCCTATCTCTCTGCCTTATTCTTCAGGCACATCCAAACTTAATATTGATAGCAGCATAAAAACAACACCCGGCGAAGCAGTTGATGTTATCGATGCCATGGGAAAAAGCAGCACACAAACAACGGTTATCCCAGCCTACGCTAATGATTATTCCTTGGTTGCCTGGGATAAAACGTCATTTAGCAAAACGCTAAACCCAGCGGCCATTGGCGGCATTTTGCTAAAAGAGGTCATGTGGTCACAGGACTTCTTGGGCGGCATGCATGAAACCGAATCCGATGAAGAGGTTGAAGCAGAATCACCCACTCAAGACAGTGGCCCTTATAGCTTAGGCGTATCCGCTGCCGATGGTTTTCAGGGGTTATTGCTCACTGAAATATCCATCGATAAAATGCAATTGCTTCAAAACGAGTTAGCATACGATGGTAAAATCTTAGGGGCAAAACTCACGCCACAATATGACCCAACAAAACATCCGATTTGGTTTCCTCACAGCATTAGCGTGGAAGAAACACAAAAAAATGGGGTTAACGCACTAGGCAAGTTAACCATTAACAATGGCAGTTCAACATTGCAAGATACTTGGATGTTGCTGTGGCCTACCAGTGAGTACTACGCGTTTACGGATCAACGCACACAAAACACCGCACAAAACCCAGCGTTTTTATCCGTCTTCGATAACGCACCATTTGCCTCTGCACCCGATGCCAACACCGATGCAAATACAAACAACAACATAAACGGCAACGATGCATTCTCCCTTGCATCCAATCTATCCAATGCATTATTTAAAAACTTGGATATTTTACACTTCAACACAAAAGCAGGTACTTTTGTCGACACCGTTGTTGATGGCAAACAATCCAATAACGTCACAACCTTTGATGCGGCGTACACTATTGTTGCGTTATCGATTTATCAACGCGCTCAAGATGCCTTACCTGTCGGTTATGCTTCCGCAGACGGCGGCAACGTCAATTTAAACACCACCCAGGGTAAACGTGCATTAGAACTTATCAATCAACAAGCCACTTTTTTGTCAAAACAAGCTAAAACCAGCAACGGCCTTATCGCAGATAATGTCACCATTGGTAAAACTGCAAATGGAAATACCTCACTCGCCACTCAATTTGCCTCGATACGTGGGTTAATTGCTGCTGCTTTGGCCACTAAAAATGACCAATATTTTGCAGATGCAAAAGCGCTATTTTTAGCTGTTGAGAAACAGCAATTTGATAGTAAGGTTGGCACTTGGGCTGATGAACCCGGTAAAGCCACCACCCATACACCATTTACTGCAGCAGCGATTTCTGGCGGATTACGTGAGATTATGCTCCACCTTGCCAACCAAGAAACCGATAAAGAACCAGCACTAAGCCTTAAACACCTTACCTCACGTTATGTATCTTGGTTTAAAACCGTCATTAACGGTGGCGCTCAGTTAGCAGAATGGGACGCGGAGACAGGTGAACACCGTCTTGCGAAGAACAACGATAATGATTCAGACAACGATGGTGTGTTATCCATTATCGGCGCTGGTTACGCTCCAACAATGGCCAATAAAGTGAGCGTGCAGTAACCCTCCTCTAAATACAGCATTAATACAGCGTTGATACAGGTCATGGACGACCTTCCTTTCTTTATCTACAATTCGTAACCAGAATCAATCTCATTACCACTATATTTCACGGTATACTTGTTGCTCCCAGGGTATACCGCATTCAGGCGCAAAATGAGTACATTACAGCCCACAGTCACAGCTTCTGGCACCTTGCCCGCTCCGACAGCGCTAAAACGACGCTGCCAGACCTGGATAAGCAGCTATATTGTACGGCTTGCGTACGACAACAAAGTCGCTGAGTGGGTTGCCATTGCACTGTTCTTAAGTGGATTACTGCTGTGGGATGCCATTCCTGTTGATTGGGTTATTGCCCGCTGGTCACTGATATTTCACCTGTTGGCAGGACTTATTGTTTTCCCTCTCACCACCGGCCTGTTCTGGGTTGCACACCGGCGCCTAATGCAGTCCAGCGACAAAGCTTTTTTACGAAAAACAGGGTCCTTTCTTGATGTTATTATCGGCGGCTGTTTTGTTAGCGGCTTAGTACTAACTTTTTTGGGGGAAACGGGTAACCTACCCTCCAACTTAACGGCTGACGCACACTGGTTAAGCGGGCTGATTTTGGGGCCTGTAATGTTGGTTCACGCGTGGCGCTATTCTGTACTCCGCTTTAAGAAATAACGCGTTTGGTACAATTTAAGCACTACCAACACCACGATCCAAAACCGCCATCAATGAAACCACCTCGATTATGAATACACCTCGCCATCTTATTGCCGCATTCATCCTGTTTTTAACGTTTGCGTCCCTTTCCATCGCAAGCCCCACTAGCAGCGGCAGCTTACAGTGGTCAGCCGACAAACAATGGATTTATTCAGCCAATTTGTGGCAAGGCAGCATCAGTAAAGTACCTGCAGATATAACCGGCACACCAAACGTCGAGCCAAACGAACTGATTCTTGGCCAAGATATCCGCCGTATTGCCATTAACTCTCACCAGTCCGAGTTATTGGCAACCGACTACCTCGGCAATGAAATTATCCTCGTTGATACAAAAAACTGGACCATCAAACAACGTATTACCACCGGCAAGCGCCCTTTTGGCGCAGTTTACCAAGCCAGTCATAATCGCTACTGGGTGAGCTTGTTTGAAGACCATCAAATTATTGCCATCCAAGACGGTAAAATTGTCACAACGATTGATACGCTAGAAACACCGCGTGGGTTAGCGCTCACCTCGGATAACCGGTTACTAGTAACACACAGTATGACGGGGCAACTTTCTATTTATTCCCTGGACAATATCCCTAGCGAAGCCAGCAAAATTATCACCCTAAACGTTGGCCAGCATAAGGATGAATTTGTTTCCCAAGGATTACCACGTGAGCTGGATGACATTGCTATCAGCCCCGATGAAAAAGAAGCCTGGCTACCTCATGTATTATGGAACTTTGATCATGAGTTTCAATTTCAATCTACGGTATTCCCTGCCGTCTCCGTGATTGACCTTACAACCGAAACGGAACGTGTTGATCATCGCAAAGAGCTATTCAAAACCATCAATATCGTCAATAACAAAAACCGTACCCGCATTGTATCGAACCCACATGATGCCGAATTCTCTAGCTCCGGGAAAAAACTTTATGTCACGCTTGCAGCCTCCGATGACATTATTGTATTCGACCGGTCTCGTATTGGGAAAAGTAATAAAAAACGTCATCGTAGGAAAAAGCTCCATGGCGGTGTAAAAGCAACACAGGTGTATCGCCATACACCTGGGCAAAACCCTCGCGGCTTATTACTAAAAGGCTCACACCTTTGGGTACAACAAAGCATTCCACAAACACTCGCATTATTTGACCGCGGTGGAGATAATGCTTTTGATCGCGTTAGTTTAATTGAACCATCCTGGACCCAACTAGCAACCATTACATCATCAGAAAACATCAATAAAGGTCGGGCACTTTTTCACTCTGGCAACACGGATCTCAATCCAGAACACCCCATTGCTGGCGACTTTTGGATGAGTTGTAATAGCTGCCATCAAGATGGTTTTAACTTCACCAACCGCTATCTAATGGAAGCCTATGGCCAAGATAAACACCAAGACGCCCGCGTTGGCCACCCCGGGTTAAGTAATATGGTCAGCGGTGACTTTGTTACCGATTACGTCAACATCATTCAAAAAACCCAAGGTGGCATGGGTGAAGATGACCGAGATGGCGCCCTACCATTAAAGGCATCAGAAGCAATGGGAACTATCATGGGGGACATGATGAATCTACATCAGTTTGTGACCTTACCTCACAACCTCCCATTTATTGCGACCTGGCTGAAACTTGACGGCGAACATCTAACACACCCCAAAGCATGGACAAACTCAGCACAATGCGCTGAATGCCACCAAGAAATGTTTGATCAATGGGCCGACTCAAATCACCGATTAATGGGAGAATCCAACCCTTATTTCATGGCGGTTCTAAATGCCGCAGGCCAAGCTGAAGGGGAAGATTTTAAAGACTGGTGTTTAGGTTGCCACATGCCCAGCAACGTTATGAGTAACCTGCCATTAAAAAGCAAAGGCCACATGTTTGAAAAAAATGGCGCATCGCTAAAGCGTGCTTTAGAAAATAATCAAGCAGATATTGACGAAGGCACCAGCTGTCTTTTCTGTCATCGAATTACCGACATGGAAGATGCCGGAGGTAACGCTTCTTTTACGGTTAACCTTATTGATCGCGAGCATTACGTTGGGGAAACGAATACGGATTCGTCAGTTATGCAGTGGTTGTCTAGCCGACAAATTAATAGCAAACCCAAGCGTCACAAAGACTCCTACATGAAGTCGTTTTATACCGACCCTAAGCTGTGTAAAACCTGTCATAACGAATTTGCTCCTGGTACTGGTGCCTTGATTGTTGACACCTATGGTGAGTGGGAGAGATCGTCCTTCAATAACCCAGAAGATCCAAGCAAACACCGAACCTGCATTGATTGCCATATGCACGGAGATATTGATCGTATCGGTGAAGACATTCCTGGTTTATCAACGGATCGAGGCACCCCTAAGAAAAATGTCGTCACCCATCAATTCACTGGGGCAAACCATCACTTGGTAGGATTACGCAATAAGAAATTGGAAGACATGAGCCTACAACTGTTACGCTCATCCGCCACCGTTGAGCAACGATTTGAATCTGCACAACTTATTGTAAAAATCACCAATGTTGGCGCCGGACATGATTTACCGACAGGTGTTGCAGACTTCAGGCAATTTTGGATTGAAGTCACCGCGAGCGATGCCAACAACAACATCATTTTGTCATCAGGTTATACTGACGATAAAGGCAACATAGAGGCAAATGCCCGCTTATTTATGAAAGTGTTTGGTGATACAGAAGGCAAGCCCGTAGGTCTGCTCTTTTGGCGCTACGCACAACTACTCAGCGACACCCGCATACCGGCGGATGGCTTTAGAGAGGAGCGATTTTCTTTACCTAGCAACACAATCTATCCCGTCACAGTAAAAACACGTCTGTTATATCGCATCTATCCACAATGGGTAACTGATGCAGTGCAAGCGGGACAGCCAGATTTACCAACGCCGCCCATTGTCGAGTTACAGTCTCTCGAAAGTCAATTTTCACCCTAGACAAGCCCGGGGTGTATCAACCACCATAAGTAGGCAATAAATCTGCATCCCTAACAACAGTCATCTACATGAGTATTACTATGGCGGCTCACGGTTCTATGCACAGTTCTATGCGTACCCCTACTTCTCGATCCGTATTTATTCGCGACAAACATATTAACATCTACGTATGGCCAGCGCTGGATAACCCTGAAAGCCACGATTCAATAGGCAACCCCATTGTGTTGTTACACGCCACAGGTTTTCACGCGCGTTGCTGGGACAAAATCATTCACCAACTTCCCCCTAACGCGCCCATTTTTGCCATTGATGCTTTGTGTCATGGCAAAAGTGACAGTATAAACCCACCTTATCATTGGCACCGCTTTGCAGAGTATACGGAAGAAGTTATCACTGAATTGGGCATTTCCAACATCACCATTGTTGGTCACTCGTTCGGAGGGCACATCGCAACACTTCTCGCCGCCAGTAAACCCGATCGATTTAAGCAGCTTCTTTTATTAGATCCAGTGATTGGCAACCCTGATCATATAAAACTATGGCGATCTGCCACACAAGCAGATAACCCTGTTGCAAAGCGACGCAACCAGTGGAGTTCACCTAATGAGCTAGGTGAAAAACTTGGCAGCAAGCCCCCCTTTAACCGTTGGGATAAAGACGTCCTCAAAGATTATTGTGAGTTTGGATTAACTGAAACAAATGACGGGTATGAACTTGCCTGCCCTCCGACCTGTGAAGCCGCTATTTACGGTATTGTTGGCGGCGATGAAACTTACGGTAAACTTGCAGACGTCCAAACACCTACTTTTATTATTCGCGCAAGAAATAGAACCAAAGAAGACGCGCCCATGGATTTTCGACCATCTCCGACGTGGGATAAACTGGTTACCCAACTACCCAACGCAAAAGAAATCCACTGCACCAAACGATCACACTTTTTCCCGATGGAAGACCCTGATTTTGTCGCCGCGTTAATTAACGAATTATATTCGAGCGGCACTATTGTGATGGCGAAGTGATGTCACTCTGCTTCAATACGGCGAACTGCAGGCAAATGTAATTCGCCCATAACAACACGGCTGATACCCGTTTTCTTTACGCCGGTTTTTTTGGCTTTATACATTAAACGATCTGCCGCATTAATCATTCCCTCAATGGTCACCGCTGCAGGGCGTACCGTCGAGACCAAACCAATACTTGCGCCGATACTAACCTCATGCCCATCGATAACACGTATGGATTCAATACCTCGCGCTAGATGTCGAGCCATCTTTTTTCCACAACGCCCCTCTCCTTCTATCGTTGCCTTATCGTCACCAACAAAACACAACAAAAACTCATCACCACCATAACGGCCAACAATATCACTTTCACGCACCAGTTTTTTTAACACACTAGCCACCTCACACAACAACTGATCACCTACATGATGCCCATATTGATCATTAACCAATTTGAAACCATCCAGATCCAAAAACATTATGGTCAAACGTTGGTTATTACGTACCGCCAACGACCGCAATTTTTCAGCAAACTCCGTTAACATTCTACGATTGGGCAACCCTGTTAACGGGTCATGTGTTGCCTCTTTCTCAAGGCGCCTGTTTTCAACCTCCAACTGAGCAACACGCAAGCGATCGCTGATATCAACAACCGACGCCAAAATATATTGCTCATCATTATAATTCAGCGGTGACAAGCCAACATCCAAGGGAACCTCAGAACCGTCGCCACACAGTCCGACAAGGTGGCGACCAACGCCCATCGCTTTGGGTATAGGATGCTGCATATACTCTTTTTCTACGTCCTTGTGATAATCGCGAAACCGCTGAGGAATAAGATCCTTAATACGCTTCCCTACCAAGGTACTCTTACTCGGTGCCTCACCAGAAGCCAAATCATCAACACAGAAAATAGTTTCTGCTTGTTGATTCGCAAAAACAACATAACCAAACGCATCAAACACCATCATGCCAACGGGAGAAGCATCAATAATAGACGTGACGATATCTATCGATAACGCGGTAGAAACATGTAAATCCGACATCACCCTTCCCCTTATAGCCAGCAATATAAGCGCAATCCATTAACCACAACAATAAAACGGGTAATTACTTTATAACCCTATTCTCAAATCACCTCAATTAAATACATCACAAAATTGACACTTATCACTAATCTAATTAGCCCGCATACGACTCCCTTCCTTAACTGCTTAATCTATTGACATAGGGCCTTGCAGCGAAGTTTTTTCCCCTCTACATTCCCAGAATAGGTTGCACTCGTTAGTGATAATAATTATCATTTAGGCCTCTTTTATTGATGTACCTGGATTTTTTTATGAACGTAGCTAAATTTTTCACAAAAGCCGTTATATCGACATTGTTATTGAGCTCCACCGCCGCATTGGCGGCCCCTGAGGTCAATCTATACTCGGCCCGTAAAGAAGCTCTTATTAAACCTCTACTAGACCAGTTCACGGAAAAAACCGGGATCACCGTTAACTTAGTAACTGGCAAAGCCGATGCGTTACTCACGCGGTTAAAAAGCGAAGGCAGAAATACCCCTGCTGACGTATTTCTAACGACTGATGCGGGCCGATTACACCGAGCCGAAGAAGCCAAGGTATTACAACCGGTTCAATCAGAATCCCTCAGTAAAGCAATTCCCGCCAGCTACCGCGACCCAGAAGGTTACTGGTTTGGGTTATCTTTACGTGCTCGCCCCATCATGTATGTAAAAGGCAAGGTCGATCCTAAAACTTTATCAACCTACGAAGCCCTGGCGACACCAGAATTTAAAGGTGAAATTTGCATCCGTTCCTCCAGCAATATCTACAACCAGTCACTCGTTGCATCAATGATCGCCGTTGACGGTGAAGCAAATACCGAAACCTGGGCAAAAGGCCTTGTTGGCAATATGGCTCGCCCACCTAAAGGTGGAGACCGAGATCAAATAAAAGCCGCCGCCGCAGGTCAGTGTGATATTGCTGTCGCCAACACTTATTATTTCGGAAAGATGCTGGCCGGCGGTGACGCATCACAAAAGGCTGCAGCAGAAAAACTCGCTATATTTTGGCCAAACCAAGATGGTCGTGGCACACACGTCAACATCAGTGGCGCAGGCGTCACCACACATGCAAAAAATAAAGATAATGCCATTAAATTGATTGAGTTTTTGGCCAGTGAAGACGCACAAGCCTGGTATTCACAAGTTAACTACGAGTATCCTGTTCGTGAAGGTGTAGAACCCAGTAAAGTGCTTGCAGAATGGGGCAACTTCAAAGCCGACAACCTTAACTTGTCACAACTTGGTGACCTAAACAGCAAAGCGGTAATGTTAATGGATCGCGCTGGCTGGAAATAAACTGGCTGAAATAGACAGCCAACCCGAAAGGCTACCTTGCATTAGCTTCCCCATAGGAAAGGCAATGCAAGGTAGCCTCCATTAGGGCATAATATGCGCTGTTTTCACGTCAGCGTCCAAATAGGGCCTCAGCCACCAGCGATAACCAATTCAAACCTCTATGGCGTTACCCAGCTCAAATACCACGACTTCAACGCCCCCACAAGCACCTAGCGTGTTAATTCGTTTACGTTCCAAATTTGCTTCTTCCAACCTGTTTATTCTATTTCTCTTCACTACCATCACTCTGTTAGCACTTCCTGTACTCACTGTATTTAGCTTTATTTTTGAACCTGCTAATGATGTCTGGGATCACCTCGTCAACACTGTATTAAGCGATTACCTAACCAACAGTTTATTATTGCTGCTTGGTGTTGCCGCTGGCACCCTGTCCATGGGCATTACAACCGCATGGTTAACCTCTATGTACGATTTCCCAGGTCGCCGTGCCATAGAATGGGCCCTGTTACTCCCCCTAGCCATGCCTGCGTATATTATTGCTTATACCTACACCGGGTTATTGGATTTTGCAGGCCCTGTACAAACGTATTTACGGGATTTATTCGGATGGCAATACGGTGATTATTGGTTCCCTGAAATACGCTCGCTGTTTGGGGCTATTTGTATGTTGTCATTGGTGCTATACCCCTATATTTATTTGCTCGCACGCTCCTCATTTTTAGAGCAATCCGTTGTCACCATGGAAGCTGCCAGAACCCTTGGCGCAGGCCCTTGGAAACGGTTCTTCCGTGTTGCGTTACCCATGGCTCGCCCTGCAATCGTTGCAGGTACATCCTTGGCGCTAATGGAAACGTTAGCGGATTATGGCACCGTACAATACTTTGGAGTATCCACCTTTACCACGGGGATATTCAGAACCTGGTTTGGATTAGGGGATCAAGGTGCCGCCGCACAACTTGCAGCAATGTTACTGGGCTTTGTTTTAATGCTCATTTTACTGGAGCGTTATTCACGTAAACAAGCACAGTATCATCAACAAAGTTCTCGCTATAGCATTCACAAGCGCGAAGTTATTCCGGGTATAAAAGGACTGATTGCGAGTTTCCTAAGTTTTATGCCAATAGTCCTAGGTTTTTTAATCCCGTTTATTTTGTTAGCTCAATGGGCATTAGGCGAGACCATTAACTCCGCATTTTTGTTACTCGCCTGGAATAGCCTCACCCTTGCATTCTCCGCGTCATTATTAGCCCTCACCTTGGCGATTATCTTAGGTTACGGCCAACGACTGTTCCCCACAAAAACGGTTAAAGCTGGCGTTCGAATTGCCACACTAGGTTATGCGGTTCCTGGCACCGTTATCGCTGTAGGTATTATTATCCCGCTGGCTTGGATAGATAACACCATTGATGCATGGGCAATAGAAACCTTTGATATTGGTACCGGGCTAATATTTTCTGGATCTCTTTTTATTTTGCTCTTTGCTTATTTAGTGCGTTTTCTTGCAGTAGCATTAGGCAGCGTAGAGTCAGGTTTACAAACCATTAAACCCTCTATGGATGATTCAGCCCGCTCGTTAGGTTTCACGCCGTTTCAAGTACTTCGAAAAGTACACTTGCCTATTATTCGCCCGAGTTTATTTACCGCCTTATTACTCGTGTTTGTTGATGTACTAAAGGAACTGCCAGCAACATTAATTTTACGACCCTTTAACTTTAATACCCTAGCGGTTCGAGCCTACGAGCTTGCCAGTGACGAACAACTTGCCAGTGCAGCACCCGCCGCAATCACCATCGTGCTCACCGGCCTAATCCCTGTAATTTTATTAAACCGTTCCATCAACAAATCAACTCTGGATAACCACCAATGAGCGCGCACCTTGTCTTACAGGATATTGCTATTCGCTACGCCACAAAAACTATTGTAGAAAATATCAGTTTTGCATTAGAAGAAGGTGAGATTGGTTGTTTATTAGGGCCGTCTGGTTGCGGTAAAACCACACTGCTTCGTACTATCGCCGGCTTTGAACGCCCAGCCAGCGGAATGATTGCTTTACGTGGAAACGAGGTAGCTAGCCCTTCACTACTAGTGCCACCTGAAAAGCGTAGAGTTGGTATGGTGTTCCAAGATTATGCGTTATTCCCCCACCTCACTATTGAACAAAACATTAAATTTGGCCTCAACAAACAAAGCAAATCTAAGCAACAACAACGGGTTGATGAATTACTCTCATTAATTGACCTGCCCCATACAAAAAAACGCTACCCTCATCAACTATCTGGCGGCCAACAGCAACGTATTGCTTTAGCAAGGGCATTAGCACCAAAGCCTGATATCTTATTGTTAGATGAGCCCTTCTCAAACCTTGATGTTGAGTTACGCGAGCATCTTGCCCATGATGTAAGGCGGCTAATTAAAACTGAAAAAGTTACCGCCATTTTAGTTACCCATGATCAACAAGAAGCCTTTGCAACATCAGATAAAATTGCATTATTAAATGAAGGAAAATTGGTGCAGTGGGGCAGCGCCAGCGAATTATACGACCAACCTAACAGTATATTTTCTGCCAAATTTATTGGTCAGGGTGCACTCATTAAAAGTGTTATAAAAAAAGACAACGACGGCATCAGCAACCTGCATACAGAGGTGGGGAATCTGGGGATTTCTGAAAAGGTCGCCCAAAACATTAGCAATGATTCTGCTAAATTATTAATTCGCCCAGACCAAATATCGTTATCCAATAGCGAGTCTGGCATCTGCGTTACACTAATCAGTAAAAGTTTTCGCGGTGGGCACTATTTGTGCGCCCTGGAAACAAATAACAAACAATTGTTAACCGCACTGCTACCAGCTCAAAACATTCCCAGCCCTGGCGCGCAACTTTACGTCACGGTATCCCTTCCTAGCACAACCCCGGTCATTTCTTGATCAAAACACAGCAAAAGAACGCCAAATAAGCCTGACAAACTGCGTTAACCAAGCAAGATTTTGTGTAGACTAGCCTAATAAAGTAAAACAACAGGTCTACAGTAGGAATCTTCCCATGAGTGAAAGCAAAGTATATCCCGTCAAGCCCGACTACGCTGCTGGCGCAAACATTACCAAAGAGCAATATGACACTTGGTATCAAGAATCCATTAATGACCCCGATACCTTCTGGGCAGACCGCGCCAACGAATTTCTCGACTGGGATCAACCTTTCACACAAACTCAACGCTTTGATTTCAGTAAAGCTGAGGCTACCTGGTTCGACGGTGGCAAGCTCAACATCACCACCAACTGTATTGACCGACACCTAGAAAAACGCGGCAAGCAAGTTGCCATTATTTGGGAAGGGGACGACCCGGAAGATGACGCTAGCATCACTTACAACGACCTGCATAAAAGCGTCTGCAAACTAGCCAATGCATTACGCTCTCGTGGTGTTAAAAAAGGCGATCGTGTTTGTATCTATATGCCAATGATTGTTGAAGCAACCTACGCAATGTTAGCCTGCGCACGTATCGGCGCTGTGCATTCAGTCGTATTTGGCGGCTTCTCCCCTGATGCATTAAAAGACCGCATTCTTAATTCTGATTGCCAGACACTGATTACTGCCGATGAAGGTGTTCGTGGCGGCAAAACAGTTCCATTAAAAGCCAACGCTGACAAAGCTCTCGAGTCTTGCCCCAATGTGCATACATGCCTTGTAGTAGAACGTACTGGTGGTGATATTCAATGGAATGACAAGGTTGATGTTTGGTATCACGATCTCGTAGAACCAATGGCAGAAGAATGTGAACCAGAGTCCATGGACTCAGAAGACCCATTATTTATTTTGTACACATCAGGCTCAACAGGTAAACCCAAGGGTGTTTTACACACCACTGGCGGTTACCTACTATGTGCAGCCATGACACATAAATATGCCCTCGATTATCGAGAAGGGGATATTTACTGGTGTACTGCCGATGTTGGCTGGATTACAGGCCACTCCTATATTGTCTATGGCCCTCTTGCTAACGGTGCCACCACATTAATGTTCGAAGGTATTCCAACTTACCCCGATGCCTCACGCTGCTGGCAAGTTGTCGACAAACATAACGTTAATATTTTTTACACTGCACCAACCGCATTACGCGCCTTAATGCGCGTCGGCAACGAACCTGTCACCAAGACCAGCCGTGCCTCATTACGCCTACTAGGTACCGTCGGTGAGCCAATCAACCCTGAAGCATGGGAATGGTACTACAACATCGTTGGAGAAGAGCGCTGCCCTATCGTTGACACTTGGTGGCAAACTGAAACTGGTGCAGCAATGATCGCCCCATTACCCGGAGCCCATGCGCTAAAGCCCGGGTCAGCGACCCACCCTTTCTTTGGTGTGCAACCGGCACTAGTGGATAACGACGGTAATATTCTGGAAGGGGAAGCCGAAGGTAACCTTATCATTACCCACTCCTGGCCTAGCCAAATCCGTTCCGTTTACGGTGATCATCAACGCTGTATTGATACCTATTTTTCCACGTACAAAGATAGCTACTTTACCGGTGATGGTGCCCGCCGTGATGCCGATGGATGCTATTGGATTACCGGGCGGGTAGATGACGTTCTCAATGTTTCTGGCCACAGACTCGGCACCGCTGAAATTGAAAGTGCCTTGGTATTACATAAAGCCGTCGCAGAAGCCGCTGTAGTTGGTTACCCTCATGACATTAAGGGCCAAGGCATCTACGTTTATGTCACACTCATGGCTGGCGTTGAAGCATCTGACACACTAAAAGCTGACCTTATAAAAATGGTCAACACCGAAATTGGCCCTATTGCCAAGCCTGATATTATCCAGTGGGCACCCGGGTTACCTAAAACCCGCTCGGGTAAAATCATGCGTAGGATATTACGAAAAGTTGCCGCCAATGAGCTTGATAGCTTAGGCGATACATCAACATTAGCTGACCCTAGTGTTGTTGATGACATTATTAAAAATCGCGCCAGCAAATAGCGCTGACAATACATTTTTATGCTTATTAGGCGGAGCTGCAAAGTAGCTTAGTCTAATAAGCATAAAAAACTCTCATAAATTCAATAGATTACCCACCAACAACATCAACATCACAACCACCTCCCTACTCCTCATTTCTTAGCTATAGTTAATAGAACCCCTAGTAATTAACAGCAAATCGCAGCTGATGCAGTTAGCCAATGATAAAATTTTTTTCCATATTTCAACACTCATTCTCGACCTGCCATAAAACCACCAATCTACTTCGAATTTGGTGTTTAACCGTTATATGCTGCCTAGGTCTAATGCTGCCCGCAATTAGCCATTCGATACCTACACCTTCCGCAGTTCCCGTCAGCAAAGGTATGAATAGCACTGCGTTAGGAAAGTCCCTTCTTTACTGGGTTGATGCCAAGGATAACACCAACATTGATAGCGTATTAAAAGAGGGTCAAAACCATTGGGCGCCCGTCGAAATAGATACTCCCAATTTTGGTTTCAGCAGTGATACCTACTGGTTTAGGCTAGATACCAGCAATATCGAAAACATTCAACAAAAAGTATTATTAAGCATTGAGTATGCTGCGTTGGATGAGATTCAAATATATGAAGTGCATGATGGCGCCGTGACACAATCACACCTCTTAGGTGACAAACAACCCTTTAATAGCCGCCCTATTTACAACCGTAACTTTATTGTCCCTATCATCTACAAACCCGGTGAGCATAAACGTTTATTTCTACGTATACGTACCACTGGCTCTGTTCAAGTCCCACTTTTTATCCGTGACTACGATCACTTTAATGAGCATGAACAAGGCTTTCTAACCGGCCAAGGTTTTTATTATGGCTTAATGTTTATTATGGCTGTTTATAATTTATTCCTGTTTATTTCTATTCGAGACATAGCCTACCTATATTATGCTTTTTTTGTTGCCGGATTTGCTCTTTTCCAAACCTCATTACATGGGTTTGGATTCCAATTTATATGGCCAACTATGGCGGGCGTTAATAATTGGAGCATCCCCTTTTTTCTCAGTTTATGTGTGCTCTCTGGGTGTTTATTTACCACCTCATTTCTTCGATTAAAAAAGCACCATATAAACTTCCATCGCTTCTTTACTCTTTGGGCTGGAATTTACGCCATCATCTGCGTCAGCTCACTGTTTGCCCCGTACCAAGTAGTAATACGTTTAGCGGCAGCAATAGCCGCTCCAGCAGCTATTGTAGCACTGTACATCAGTATAAAAATGCTGACAGAAGGCCATAAATCTGCTCGTTTCTTTGCATCAGCATGGACCGCATTTCTGATTTCTGTTTGTATATTAGCATTAAATAAATTTTCTCTATTACCTCGAACCGACCTCACAGAGTACGCCATACAGATTGGCGGCATTTTACAAGTTATGCTTTTATCCTTCGCTCTTGCAGATCGTATTAACATGGACAGAAAGGCCAAACTTTTAGCACAACAAAAATTACTGGAAAGTGAAAAACAAGCTCGCCTAGACCAGGAGCGATACATGCAACTTAAATTAGAGGCGAGAGAAGAAGAGATAGTCGCAGAGAAAAAGGTGTACTCTGCCGAAGCGGAAAGCAAAGCCAAAAGCGAATTCCTCGCTACTATGAGCCATGAAATTCGCACCCCGATGAACGGCGTCTTAGGTATGGCTGAACTTCTTCAAGGAACAGAGTTACAAAAAACACAACGCCAATATGTAGACATTATTAACAGTTCAGGAAAAGCACTGTTAAATATCATCAATGACATCCTAGATTATTCAAAAATCGCATCGGGAAAAATGGACATTGAATCCGTTGATGTCGACATTGACCAGTTATGTTTAGAGTGTGCATCGGTTTTCTCACTCACTGCAGAAAAAAAACGTTTAGAGCTCGTCTCTTCCGTCGAACCAAACACCCCCACCCTGGTTCAGTCAGACCCAACAAGACTACGCCAAATACTATTAAACTTATTGGGCAATGCCTTTAAATTTACGAATAGTGGCTGCATTAGTTTACGTGCCTTTGAAATCAAAGAATCTTACTCTGCCGACAACGGCAATCTTTTGCGTTTTGAAGTCAAAGATAGTGGCATCGGTATTACAGAGGAACAACAAAACAAACTCTTCACCGCCTTTGCTCAGGCGGACAAATCCACTAGCAGGCAATTTGGCGGCACCGGCCTGGGCCTAAGTATATCCAAAAACCTGTCCCAATTAATGGGTGGTGAAATAGGTGTTGAAAGTATCGAAGGCGAAGGCTCAACATTTTGGTTTACCATTCGCTGCAAAGAAGCCAACGATACATTCAAAGAAGAACACTATATTCCACTTTCTTCCCTTAAAGGAAAGCGTGTTCTTCTCGTAGATGATTCCCCCGAATTTATACAGGTGGTAAAAGAACAAGCGGAGTCTTGGGGAATGGAAGCATCTGTTGCTTATTACGGCGAACAAGCGCTAAAAATGCTACACACGGCATACGAAGAAAACCGCCCCTATGAACTTGTCTCCTTTGACATGAATATGCCTGGGCTTAGCGGTTTAGAGTGTGCTCAAGCCATGAGTCAAGATCAAGATTTGAAGTCCGTTAAACGCTTACTCCTGACTGCGATGCGAACCACTCCCGAAAAATCAGTACTAAAAAATGCAGGAATAGAAGTAGCCATGCAGAAACCCGCATCAGCAACAGCACTACGAGAGTCATTTTTAAACTTATTGGGCTACAACCAAGAGCAAAAAGCAGATCAAAAAAATGACCAGACAAAACGTTTGTCACGTCTTAGCAAAAAGCACGTTCTCATTGCAGAAGACAACATGGTCAATCAAATGGTTATCAAAGGTATGCTTAAAAAATTAAAAGTCACCTTTGAAATCGCTAACGATGGCGTAGAAGCCTTTGACAACATCAAACAACACCATGACAAATACGACGCTGTCTTAATGGATTGTGAAATGCCCAACATGGACGGTTACGATGCAACAACCGCGATCCGCAGCTGGGAAAAGGAACATAACCAACACCCCCTTCCAATTATCGCCCTCACCGCTCACGCGATGAAAGAGCGACTCGACAAAGCTATCACATCAGGCATGAACAGCCACCTTGTTAAACCTATCGAAATTGAAGGATTACGTAACTGTCTTGAAACGCATATATTAGACAATCAAAACGGTAATGATGACAGCTCTGCAGTAGATAATACTAATACGTTTCAATCCCGAGCAGCTGAGAAAAAAACCTAAGCTTTAATGATTAAGAGGTAGCCAGAATACCTGACCACCTCCAATAGAAATGTGATCCCAAGTAATTAACTTTCCAATACTGCTTTTGCGCTCTCTTCAACAGGTTGCCGACTAAACACGCCAACAATCGGCGTCCCATACGCCCGTAAAATCGGCTCTATCTCGCGATGCACCGCATGATAACGATAAAAAGGCACCCGTGGAAATAAATGGTGAACAGAATGCAAGTTCTGACCAAACCAAAACCACTCGAATGGTTTCATCCATGTAGGCATAATCAGGCTATTGGTCGTACGATAACGCTGTTGTTCCTGATAAGGGATGTGTGGTCGATAAGCAAACCAATAAGCCGTAAAAAACCCACCGAGCAAATAGCCAACCAAAAGCACAGTAAGGTCACCTGGTTGATCCACCAGCAATACAAAAGCAACTCTCCAACCCATCGAAACAAACACTTCAATACAAAAAGTCATTCGCTCTTTTATACTTGCAGAGCTCCAACCATGCTTTACAAAAAAGGTATTTTGAACCCATAAGAATTTAAACACCGTAACCAACGCCCCCCATGCTCCGTTTCCAATTCCACTAATCATGTAGTCTGGGTCTTTATCAGGCTGATTGGTATATCGATGATGGGTAAAATGCTCCAAACGGTGAGACGCGTAAGGCACTGCAATTAATGGTGCCACAAGAAAACCGCATAATTTATTTAGCCACTCCAACTGCTCTTTCTTTCCATGAATATTACCATGAGCCGCTTCATGTAAAGGTGTATATGACATGTAAGTAAATACGCCCAGTATAAGCAAGGCTGCCCAAGCTGGAAGCACTCCCGTCGCAAACAAGGCTAGGTTGATCGAAAAGCCAATAAGCACCACGACAACCATTACCACGGTAGGCCAAGCAACGTAACCCATGTGTTGTTTAGCAACGGCAATGGCCTGTTTGTTAAGTTTAGCAAGGTCAGCTGACATAAAGATCCTCTTGTTTTTGCAGTTATTGTTCAGTAGTTTATGCTTCTACGTTACCGGACTGCCCTTAACGTAAACAGGGCTACCGTGGCCATTCAATTTGCATATATGGCCAGCTAGTCATCCCTACCTGATTACGTTAGACTTTCTTTTA
>CAJXXT010000058.1 GCA_913063495.1 uncultured Gammaproteobacteria bacterium
ATAACCATAAGGCCGGCACATGTCAGCAGTTTTTTCTATTATCGTTGTGGCTAATGACGTTAACGATTCCTCGTTAGTGGAGATTGCGCAACTAGAAAATGAACATGTCGAATTACTTGTTTGTACAAATGATACAGGGATGTTTGATGCAGCGTTGTTGAATGCTGCAATTGAACAAAGTTCGAGTAAATATTCGTTGATACTCAAAGACCATCACTTAGCTGTGTCAGAAGGGTGGCTAGATCAGCTAGCGAATATTGTTGGTGATAACCAGTTGTTGGGTGCATCCGGTTATTCGGTACTGCGAGCGACGGGCGTTCAAATGGCAGCTCATGCGGGAGTTGAAGAATTAGTTGCAGTGGCACCAGGTAATCAAAGAGTAAGCCCTGGAGGGGCTGTCGATGAACCGGTTGCATTGACCGAGGATTTCTTGTTTTCTTCCAGTGACTACTTGCGTTCTCACGCCTTTACGTCGGTGGATTTCTTGGCAGGTAGTGCAAATGTTGGAAACTTTGTTGGCCGATATTCACTTCGAATGAAGTTGAACAATAACAGCTCCTTAACGGTTGTTGGGGTTGCTGCCAAGGTTGCTAAAGGGATGGTGACGGGGGAAAGTAAAAAAACTAAAAAACGCAAAAAGGAAATAAAGTCATTTTTGCAAGGTTATGATGGTTTGTTCCCTATTAACGAAGTGGGAATACGATGCTGGCAGAATAATGCTGATGCGTTACAGAAATATGACGAGGGCATAGCGGCTTCCATTATTGACGGTTTGTTTGTTGGTGTAGATTTACAGTTTAAACAAAAGCAGAAAGGCCGCATTGTAGTTACTGGCAAACTCAACGATGTTATTTTGTCGGATACTAGTGTCAGAATGAATAAGTTACCGAGCAATGAAACGGTTGTATTGTTTGGTATTGGAGCGGGTGAGCTGGTTGAAACGTTATTGCGGGATACCAACAATGAAGTGCTTATTGTTGAGCCTGAAGCAAAACTGATTAATTACTTATGGATGCGTTATGACTGGTCTGGCTATGTAGAAAATGGTCGTTTACGTTATATGCCAATTGCTAATGAACATGCTATTTTGCATTCAATATCGATGATGCAAACAAGCCGGTTTTTGCAGCAAATCTTGGATGTGAATAGGGTTCCTACTCAAGTGATTCGTTCTGGGTCATACCACTTATACCCCACTTTTTATAAAACTTTAGAGGTGTCTCTGAATTGGTTTTTAAAATTAAATCGAGTTGCAAAAACCTGGGTTGGAAAAGAAAAGCAAGTATATGATGTCACGATTGTTAGCCCCCGCTGTGCAATATTTGTGGATTTTGCGGAATGTTTGCATCGATTGGGTGTAAGAACGCGCATTTTAAATGTGCCGGATAAAGCAAACGAGTTAAGGGAAGATGATATTATTCAGCTCTTAGCTAGCCTTAATGTTGATGCGAGTAAACTCATTGTTTATCGTAATCGAAGCTTTATTGAGTCAGAAGATATTTCGTTGTCTGCGGGGTTAGAAGACCGTATACCGGGCGCTCAATTGAGTTGGTGGTGGGATGTTCCAAATGTTGCCAGTTTTATTGATATGCAGCTGACCAAGCATAGTCGGCCAGCGCTGGCGTTTGCCAATGATATTTTACCCGTGCTTCCTGAAGGTTCTGTATGGTTGCCACCAGCAGCACAAAGCCAATTTTGCACGGGTGAATTATATCAGGGGGAGCTTATACCTGGTGTAAGTTTTGTGGGTCAAAGTCGTATTGCGCACTTGAAAACACAACTAAGAGTGATCTCTGAAATATTGCCTATTGTAGGCGGGGCAAGGTTTGATGCATTGATACCCATGTTTGAACATTATGATAGCTATGGTGAGTTATACCGGCGCATTGTGGATGTTGCAGAGGATATTGATCAGGAGTTGGAGGTTCATTCGATCAAAATGCCTGCTCAGGTGTATTACCTCAAATACATTTTGAAAATGGCTGAGTCTGCAGCTTTTCGAGTCGCCTCTATCGAGGCTTTGGCAAAGGCAAATGTACCCTTGTCGATTTACGGTGATGATGAATGGGTGAGCAGCGGTGTTGTGCCGAACCATTCATTCAAAGGGGTTATACAACGAAAAGAGTTACGGGCATTGTATGAGCAATCTCAGCTGAATTTGAATTTGAATTTTATGCAGGTTTCTTCCACGGTTAACCCAAAGGTATTGGATATCGCTGCATGTGGAGGGCGAGTGTTAACGGATGTACGGCCTGAGCTGGATGTGTTATATCCTGATGTTGCTATTAGGCCTCGCGTTTTTACCGGTGTGAATGAATTACCGGGTATTGTTGAAACCTTGTTGAATGAGCATTCACCCTGTGCTGATGAAAGTCAGTTACGAGCTATTGCAGAAAGAACGAGAAGCCATCACAGCATGCAAAATAGGGCGCGTTGGTTGATTGAAAATTTCTCATTGTAAAAATCTAGAGGGTAACTGTTCTTGGAATAGATAGTAAGGAGGGAATTGAGTCGTCTAAAAATACCCTTCTTGCTGAGAAAAAAGTCAAAAAAGCCACTCAACCTGGCAAATTGGTCTAGAATTAGGAAAAAGTCTTTGTATATAAAGCACCTATAGGCAGGTTGATAACAAATGAATGGTTCTTTTTTGAGAAAACTGCGTCGAATTTCTCCTTTAGTTGTATTGGTTGTTGCATTGCTTGGTTCTATCGAAGCCCGGGCAGATTTTGATGATGCGGTTAATCATTATCTAAAGGGTTTTGATGCCTGTCAGGAAGCCAATGGATTGCTGAGGGCAAACCGTATATCTGCGGCAAAGAAAAAGCTAAATGTATATAACAAATACCTTTCCGAAGCGGAGAAGATGGACTCCAGCATCGTAAAAACCAGTAAGCGGGATATGGAAGGCAATATTAAGTTTTGCCGCCGTGTTGCTACCAATATTGAGGTTGAGCAAGCTACCCCATTTATTGATAAAGCGATAGCGCAATGTGATTTGGCTCAGAAGGCTCTAAAAGAGAAAAAACCTGATGCTGCAATGGAGCATTTGATGGCCTTTAAGGTACACAAGGAAGAGGCTTGGAATATTACTGAAAAGCTAACGGATATTTTCTCAATACGAAATCAAGTCAAGCGCTGTCAACGGCTAGAGAAGAAAATACTGTCCGCTGGGAAAAAACAAGAAGCATTTAATTTAGCTATTGAAACGGTTAAGGAAGAAAGTCAGTCTTATGCGCAGACGTGCAATCAAGCATTCACGGTTTTAAATGTAAAGTCTATTGATGAGGTTTCGATTAAAAATGCGGGGAAATCTATAAAACTTGCCAAATCACATAAGAAAAATGTGAAAGACGAGACTGCCGCATTTGATATATTTGCAGCAAACCCTGAGCATGAGGCCAATGCGCTGGTTGCCGCAAACCTGAAAAAAGGTGATGTTTGCCTTGCTAAAGCAGAAAAGCTTGCTGTTAAAAAGCGTAAAGACTTGGATAAAGCGAATAAGACGCTGAATAATTACATTTCAGCATTGGCCAAATCTGCGAAACAGTGTGAAGCGGCAAGATCAATTACCAAAACTAAAGCAAGTGATAAGGTATACGGTAAGGCAAAAAATGCGTATCAAAAAGCGCAAGCATCTGAGAGTAAGCAACGTAAGAGCTTGCGAAAAGATAAGTACTATTTAGCCTACTCTAACTCCCCAAAAGTTAAGGACATTAATCGAACCTTATCAAAGGTTAGTGCTTGTTTAGCGGATACGAATAAGCGGATGTCTAAGATGTTTGCTTCATTGAAAGCAGCAAAGAAAGCCTTGGCTCAAAAGAAAGCGAAAGAAGATGCGGCTCGTTTAGCGAAAGCGAGTGCCGCTGAGAAGGCAAAAATCAAAGCTGAATTAGCGAAGAAGAAGAAACAGGCAATTGCAAAAGCCGCAAAAATAGCGAAAGCGGCTGCCGATGCAAGGGCGGTTGAGGTTGCCGCGGCTAAGGCCACTGCTAAAGCTGCAGCGAAGGTGGCGGCAAAGGCTGCTAAGGCTGCGGCCAAAGCGGCAAGTCTTGCGTCGTCTTCTAGTGCTGCAACGAGTTCTGCAGAAAAGGTAACGCTTACAGAAAATACGGTAGGAGCGATTTCATCCATTACGGGTGTTATTACCTTTAATCAAATATCCGAATCTATAGCGGTCATTTACGCCAATGGTGCAGATCCTAGCGGAGATATGGTCTTTGCTGAGTTGGGCCGAAGTGGTTTTGATAAGGATGTTTATGTTGTCTCACCGGGAAGCAAGATCACGATCAAAAATAAAGACAATACTCTGCATCGCATAAAGGCGACAGATGATTACAATGGCATTTCTAAAAATATGGTAAAACTGCAACCAAGACAAAAACGAGCGGTTAAGGTTAGTTGGAAGAAAGACACCGTTGTAGAGATGCGGAGTAATAAAGGGGCTTTGTCGGCAAGTTACGTTGCCAATGTTCCAAGTGGTGCATTTCAGGTTGTTGAGTTTTTAGTCGGGAAGTCGTCACACGGGTTTAGTTTTACGACAGTACCATCGTCTGCAGATACAGTGACGATGTTGATACCAAATCATGACCCTATTGTTGTTAGTTTTGCATTGGGGGGTAGTCAAAGGGTTCCATTGGTTAGGAAAGGGCAGCAAGTAGGTGAGGTGGAGTTGGAGCTGAACTAGTTTATATAATTTACATCTATAACGATTAAAAGCGGCTTATGCCGCTTTTAATCGTTATAGATAAGTGGTTTGTTTGTTGGAAAGGCCGTATCATGCGCCGCAAATGATGAGTGGGAGAAAGTAATTGTTAAGTTATCGACATGGTTTTCACGCAGGTAATTATGCTGATGTACTTAAGCACAGTGCGCTGGGGCTGGTACTTGAGTACATGTGCAAGAAAGACAAGCCATTTGCTTATATAGACACACATGCAGGTGCGGGTAGCTATTCGCTAAAGAGCGATATGGCGATCAAAACGGGTGAGTTTAATGATGGGGCATTGAAACTTTGGGAACAAGAGAATTTGCCAGAAGAGTTAGCCCCTTATATGCATGCCTTAAAAAAACAGAATAAGAAAGACAGCTTATCTTACTATCCAGGATCCCCTCAGGTCGCACTTTCATTTCTGAGATCGAATGACGCAATGCGGTTGTTTGAGTTACACCCGAAAGATGCTGAAATTTTAAAGAAAAACACACCCTCTAAAAATCGCTATCAGGTTGAACATAAAGACGGGTACGAAGGTTTGAAGTCGGCACTCCCCCCTGTAAGCCGTCGTGGGGTGGTGTTAATTGATCCCTCGTATGAGCTTAAATCAGAATATAGAGCGTCAATAAAAGCCATAGAAATGGGGGTTAAGCGGTTTTCTACGGGTACTTATATGCTTTGGTATCCTGTTGTTGATCGTAAACTCGTACAGGGAATGGAGAAGTATTGGGCTAAAACTGGGATTAAGAATGTTTTACAGATTGAATATTGTCGTGAGCCTGACTCCTTAGGGTATGGGATGACGGGTACAGGGTTGTTTATTGTAAACCCACCTTGGCAGCTTGCGAGCCAAATGACGACTGTCATGGAGGCGATGAATCGTTATATGGATTCAGGCAAGGCTGTTAGTAGTGTTGTTCAGTTGGTGGCAGAGTAAGTACGTTTGTTTTTTGATAATGCATCCCCGCATGCTCGACGGCGGCGCCTGTGCCGCCGTCGATGTATAGACTTTCGGCGTTATCGGGCTACGTCTCTTCTGGGTTTGCGATAATCTCGGATTGCTGTTCACCAATCGAAATATAAAAGCAGTTTTTTCGGTTAGTATGGCAAGCGGGGCCCTTTTGATCCACTAGAAGTAATAGTGTATCCCCATCGCAGTCGGTGCGCATTTCTTTCAGTTTTTGTACGTGGCCTGAACTTTCCCCTTTACGCCAGTAACATTGCCTGGAGCGAGACCAGTAACAAACCTGTCCTGTTTTTAGCGTTTCTTCAATAGAAAGTTTATTCATCCATGCCATCATTAGCACTTCACCTGTATCATGCTGTTGAGCAATAGCAGGAATTAATCCGTCTTGATTATATTGAAGGTTCGATATCGCTTCTTGGGTATCGAAGGTGGTATTTTTACGTTGTTTCTCTAACGATTTATAATCCATAACAGAAAATTGTCTACGTTGTATTATTTGATAGGGGTGAATTAGACATACTATGCGGAGTATTTTATCAGGTAACTCATTTGAGTATAAGTACAAGTATACCCAGATGATTAGGTTGCGGTTCTTTGTTCTGTTGTTGCTTATGAATGGGCTGTTAACGAATGCTACTTCTTTGGTGGCTCATGAGATGGGAGAAGGGGCTCATGTTCAGGTAGATCTTCGACAATCCGTCATGTCATTGCAATTGGAAATTACATTGCAAGAAGTTGTGGCGATATTTGATGTTGACGCCAACGGGGATGGCAGGATACTCGCTGATGAATATCCATTACTTGATACAACCGCTCTAGCGAAGTATGTGGTTAACCACTTAAACGTGAAGGCCGATGGTCAGGTATGTTTTTTAGAAATACCATCCCATGAAATAGTGAAGCATTCCGCGGGGGACTTTATTCGTTTTCCGATAAAACATTCATGCGAGAATGTAGAAGAGGGTATTTTTGTTGATTACCATTTGTTTTTCGATCAAAACCCCTACCATCAAGGTACGTTAACGATTATTCAGCCTCAACAGTCATCACTTTTTTATTTTTGGGATGACCAACGAACACATACATTTTCAGTTGGAAATAATCGTTTTATGATGACATTTTTGCGAAGTGTTGTTCTTGGATTTGAGCATATTTGGGTTGGTCTGGATCACTTGTTATTTTTGCTTTGTTTGATCTTGCCTTCAGTATTGATTTTAATACCTAACCCAGGGAGGGGCGTAACGTCAGAAAACAAGCGCTATTATTGGAAATCCGCTCAGTCATTGTCGGCAGTGATACTGGATGTAGCCAAAGTGGTTACCGCTTTTACGGTTGCCCATTCTCTAACCTTTGTGTTGTCGGTGATGAACTGGGTGCCCGTGCCGCCATCAGGTGTCATTGAAATTGCAATAGTGTTGACGGTGATATTAGTCGCTTTGAATAACCTTTTTCCTGTTGTTTATCAGGCCCGCTGGTTTGTTACGCTGTTGTTGGGTCTTGTTCATGGCTTTGGTTTTGCTAACGGATTGGCAGCTTATGATTTACCCTCTGTTGATGCTGGCTGGGTGTTAGTCGCATTTAATCTGGGAGTCGAATTTGGACAGCTATTGTTTGTTTGCCTGGTGATTCCGTTTCTGTTTGGCCTAAGAGAGAAGGTTTTTTATAATACGGTTGTGTTGAAAGGTGGGTCTATTGTCATTTTGGGTGTTGCTTGCGTGTGGCTGGTTGAGAGGGCTTACTGAGGGGAAGCTGAGGAGGAAACTGAATTAGGCATCAAATGCGGCTGAGAGGCCTTCTTGCTTGTGATTTTCTCTGATTCCCATTATATTCCGCGCTCATCGCGAGTTTGCAGTAGGTATTAAACGGTATGGACATTTCTATCGAGCAGTTTGAAACGATTTCCCTATATATTTGTGTTGGCGGGTTAATCTTATACATGTTTTATATCATGTATCGACTGGCTAAGGACTCCAAAGCAGGGAAAATCGGAACGATTGCCATTTTTGGAACCCTTGGGCTAGGCGTTATGGGCTTTGTTTTTAAGGAAATCCTAACCGTCGTATTGGATCTTTGAGCTAGATATATAGGCTGTATTGTTAGTCCAGGCTCCGATGGGACCACCACAATATAAATAATAAGAGGTGAATGCTGCCAATTGCAACGGCTAACCCTACTAGGCCGACAATTGACATGCCAAAAAGCTGGGGGCCGTTTTCAACGGTAGTAAGTATTGCTGAGGCGATTAGAAAACCTACAGTTACCATCAATTGGGTGTGCCTGAATTGGGCTCGTTCATGCCGTGAGACTAGGCGCTCAACAAATTGTTTGTCTATATTGGATACAGGTGTTGTGCTTTGAGGTGTAGGAAGTTGTGGCTTGGGTTCTTCGTAAATTTTGTCAACCAGTGTTAATGCTCGAATGCCCAACTTTTTAGCTAAAGCTGTAGGGCTATAACGGTTTTTTCCCCATTCTCGAATGAGAGGCTCTGCTTCTGTCATCAGGTCAAAATCAGGATTAAGTAAACGTCCAAACCCTTCTAATGTAATACATGCCTTTGAAAATAGAGCGATGTCTGGTGGCAATGCGATATCGAACTCTCGTAACAAGTCGGTAGCTTGCAGGATGAGTTGAGGGATATTCACTTCACTTAATGATAAGCCGTAAAACTGTTGGATAAGGTCTTCGCTTTCACTGGTTAGTGCATCGAAGTCGACATTTCCATCTGTCCACTCCATCAATACTGCCGCTGTGCCTGCAGCGTCCTGAAGTACAACGCTACGTGTCATTTTCATCAGTTGTTCACGGCGTGTTGAACTGAGTTTGCCTACCATGCCAAAATCCAAAATGGCAATGCGGTTTTTAGGTAAAATGAGAAAATTCCCAGGGTGTGGGTCAGCGTGAAAAAAACCATCAATAAGCATGGATTTCCAGACAATCTTTCCACCCCTGTGGGCGATAAGTTTACGGTCTAGGCCCGCAGCGTCTAGTTCCCTGGTATTCTTGGCGGGAATTCCTTCAATATACTCTTGAACATTGAGGTCTTCGCAGGTCCATTCCCAATATATTTTTGGTACCTTTGCATATTTTATGCTTTTAAGGTTTTCTGCAATACGTTCAGCATTTTTTGCCTCGATGCTAAAGTCTAATTCCCTGAGCAGAGAGCGTTCGAATTCTTTGACTATCGCGACAGGGCGGTAGCGCCTTAAATCAATGGATTGGCTTTGAGCAAGTTTTGCTAGGTATTGTATAAGGCGAATATCGGATTCAATTTTTTCACGAATATTCGGTTTACGAATCTTTAGCGCCACAGATTGGTTTTTATACGTAATTGCCTTGTGAACTTGGGCCATGGATGCGGTACCCAGTGGCTTTTCATCAATATGTTTGAAAGCTTTTTTAACGGGCATGCCCAAAGAATTTTCTAGCTGAGGCATTAAATCCTCTAAAGGTAAAGACCGGGTATCATCTTGTAGTTTTTCAAATTCTTCTATCCATTCTTGAGAAAATAGATCTACTCTAGTGGCAAGGATTTGTCCAAGTTTGATGAATGTTGGCCCCATTTCTTCCATTGCTGCACGGGCACGTGCTGGAGGTTGCTGTGAAAGAAACTCCTCAGGCATGTTGTAACGAATTAATTTACCGGCCTTTTCTAAGCTGTCAGCAAGTCCAATTCGCCGGATGATGTCCCCAAAACCAAATTTGATTAAAATATTAACAATTTCGTTTAGACGACGAAGGTCTTTTCCCGTTTTTAATATGTCCATTTAGTGCCTTTAATACTGAGAATAGCTGGGTGATTGACTGGAACTCGTGAGTTCTTTTGGCTATCTTATGGCAGAATACTTTCTATGTCGACATTAGCAGTAAAACGCTATCAATCAAGCCGTCAAATTGAATAAGAGTTGCTATGCTTACTAAGTACAATAACTCATTTTTCTTGGTGCACGGTGTTGCTACGACTAACAAATAGCGCTCAAAAGCAAATAATGATCATTTTGCAGCTCACTCTTCTCGTTATGTTTTCTGTGGTGGGAAGCGGGGTATCTGCGAACTCATTGTTCATTTCTCCTGGAACGGAGAAGGTCAATTTAGGGCCTCATGTTTCTTACTTGGAGGATAAAAAAGGAAACATGAGTGTAAGGGATGTGATACACGGCGATTATTATTGGGTTAAAAGCGATAAAACAACGGTTAACTTGGGCTTCACAACATCTGCGTACTGGTTTCGTGTATCTATTAAGAACATGAATATTGGAAATGGTGAGTGGCTGCTTGAAGAGTCATACGCTCTTATCGATAAGCTACAACTTTACGTGGTAAGTAACGGGGAGACAGTTGATTACCGTGAGTCTGGTGATGCACTGCCGGTTTCCAAGCGGCCAGTGAACCATTCTAGGTTCTTATTTCCTGTCCTGCTTCCACCCAATAGCGTAACCGATTTGTACATTCGGGCTGAAAATACAGAAGCAATGGAACTGACATTGAGGTTGTGGAAAGAAGCAACGTTTCAGGTTTCTGATAGACAAACCTTTATGGTTGATGGTTTTTTTTATGGTCTATTTTCTGTTATGGCATTGTATAATTTGGTGATATTCTTTTCGGTAAAAGAAAGAGCTTACGTATTTTATGTGTTTTATGTGCTAGCAAGTATGTTTTTTATTGGCACACAAAAAGGGCATTTCTTTTTGTGGTTCTATCCAGAATCCCCCCTTTTTCATCATTACTCTATACCGGTTGTTACGGTTATGATGATGGCGACGATTTTGATTTTCTTTGAGCATTTTCTTGAAGTCCGGCGTGCTTTTCCCAAAGTGTGGGTAACACTAAATAGTTTAATGGCGGCCATGGTTCTGATGACATTTGCGCTGCCATTTGTAGAATATAAATTGGTTATATCGGTTGTTATGGTGCTGTTGCTGATATTGGCAGTTTTGTCATTTTTTATTGTTGCCAAACTAGCGCTTAGTGGGAAAAGGACTGCGCAGGTATTTCTTTTTGGCTGGCTGAGCTTAATGGTTTGTGGCGTGTTTTTAACGTTAGCAAAGCTCGGTTATGTTCGAAATGAAATGATTGCTAACTACGGCCTTCAGGTTGCGTTTTCATTTGAAATTATTCTGTTTTCTTTAGCGTTGTCATTTCGAATCAATGAAGCAAAAGAGGCAAAGGTTGTTGCGGAAGCGCTAATGGAAGAGGAACGAGGTGGACGAATAAAGGCAGAGAGCCAGACGTTACAAAAAGAGAGAGAGTTGCGTAGGGCAAAGGAGGATGCGCTAGAGCAACAGAAAAAGTTGAATGAGAATTTGGAGCATACAGTACGAGAGCGTACGATTGAACTTGAAAAAACGATGGAACATCTGAATAAGGTGAACCAAGAACTTGAGGAATTGTCTGTTAAAGACGGCCTTACAGGTATATTTAATCGTCGTTATTTCGACAACAAAGCAGAAGAAGAATGGGATCGTGCGATGCGAAATCCTGCGATGGTGTCAATATTGTTATTAGATTTGGATCACTTTAAAGCGGTCAATGATACTAGAGGTCACCAGTGTGGTGATAAAGTTTTGCAGGTGGTTGCTCGGGCAATTGTTGATATAGCATGCCGACCTGCAGATGTGGTTGCTCGATACGGTGGCGAAGAGTTTGTTGTGTTGCTGCCAAGTACTACTCGTGATGGTGCGGAGCATGTGGCTGGTTTGTTAGTGAAACATATTGCTGATCAACGCATTATGTTTGAGGGAAAGTTGGTTCCTGTTACCGTGAGTATAGGATTAGCTTCTGTTATGCCGACTATTTCTGATAAGTTGGATGTATTGATCAGTGGTGCGGATGATGCACTGTATCAGTCAAAAGAAAATGGGCGTAACAGATATACCATTTCAACGAATAGTTAATAGAGTATTTTGGTTTGGGGTAAGGGGAAAATAATGGGGTACTTTTCTGATAAGGTTGCAGTGGTAACGGGAGGGGCTTCGGGGATTGGAGAGGCTATCGTTACGGAACTTTCGTTATCTGGCTGTATTGTTGTTATAGCTGATATCAATATTGATGAAGCCCAACGTATCGCATTAGATCTTTCAAGAGCAGGAGGGCGAGTGTTTGCACTTTCGATGGATGTTACCAATAAAGAAAGTGTTCAGACCGTTATAGATAGTGTTATTGATAGTTACGGTCAGCTGGATATTATGATAAACAATGCAGGTATTGTTGTTATATCAGAGATGGAAGACACCTTAGAAGAAGATTGGGATAGACTAATTGATATCAATCTAAAGGGTGTTGTATTTGGTATGCAGGCCGCTTATAAAATCATGAAACAACAAGGAAGTGGGCAAATTTTAAATACAGCATCGTCCTCTGGTCTTAGTCCAACACCGTTATTTACAGCGTACAGCTCAGTCAAACATGCCGTTGTTGGGTTGTCTACGGCAACCCGTGTTGAGGCTGCAACATATAATATTAAGGTTAGTGCTTTGTGCCCTGGTGTGGTGAATACACCGGTAGCAACGGGTAGAAATACCAGTAGGGGAATGAATTTAAAAACATTGTCGGGTGGTTTGCCAATGATGTTGTCTCCTAAACGGGTTGCAAAGGCCGCGTTAAAAGGGATGAAGAAGAATAAGGCAATTATCCCGGTGGGTATGGATAGTTATTTGCCATATTGGGCGAATCGGTTTGCGCCAGGAGTATATGATTTTGTGCTTGCTAAGGGGGTCCCCTTGGTTCGGAATTATATGAAGAGTGACTGATGGTTTCCTTGTGAATTATTGTTAATGCTTGACCCTAGACTTAACTCCAGGGATAGGATGAGCCATACTATTCTATGAACCCGTGTTAGAGGTAAGTCAAGTGAGTATGCAAATTGGCGAGTTGGCATCAAAATGTGGTGTACGTATCGATACCGTGCGTTACTACGAGAAACAAAAATTATTAGTACCGTCTGGTAGAACAGAGGGTGGCTACCGGATTTATTCAAAGGTGGCGTTAAGGGAGTTGCGGTTTATTCTGCGCGCAAAATCGCTAGGGTTTACCTTGAAGGAAATCCAAGAGTTATTGACATTAAAAATTGATAGAGAAAACCAGCCATGTTCATCTGTTAAAGAGCTTGCTGAAGTTAAATTAAAGGATATTGAAGAAAAATTGACGGAGTTAGGCCGAATGCATAACGCATTGACGGCTATTACGGACGCATGTTGTGGTGGTGAAGAGCCGGCCACTGCTTGTTCAATTCTTGATGCGTTAGATAAGGAGGACTCCTAGCATGGCGTTGTTTATGACAAATATCATTGATGCATTAGGGACTCTATTGGTTAACTTCTATAGCTTAAGCTTGGAGTCTGCACCTTTTTTGGTGCTCGGTTTGGTTATTGCCGGTTTGATCAAAGCGTGGGTGCCAACGGAGAGTGTTGCTAAACAGCTGGGTGGCTCTGGTATTTGGCCGATTACCAAAGCAGCGTTAATTGGCGCCCCTTTACCGTTGTGTTCCTGTAGTGTTATTCCAGTGACTCTGGGTATTCATCGTAGTGGCGCGTCGAAGGGTTCGACGGTGTCGTTTTTAGTTGCCACGCCTGAAACTGGAGCAGACTCGATCGCTATATCATACGCATTGTTAGGCCCATTTATGGCGATCATAAGACCTATTAGTGCAATTTCGAGTGCGATTTTTGCAGGATTGATTGTTAGCCTTTCTAAAGACAAGCAAGAAGGAGGGAGTGATACCCAGCATTCAGACGTTGTTGCCGACGTATGTTGCGAGAGTAAAGAGGAAGCAGAGCAAAGTTGTTGCTCGTCGGATAATCATTCCTCAGCAAAAGTTGCGCCTGTTACCGCCGGCGTGGTAAATGAAATGGTACATAAAACGCTATCAGGTTTGCGGTATGCTTTTACTGACATTTTTAACAATATGGTGTTTTGGCTGTTTATTGGTTTGTTTTTTGCCGCAATGGTAAAAACCTTTGTTCCTGTGAGCTTTCTGCAGCAATGGGGGAGTGGGCTTGGTGCAATGATAGTGATGGTGATAGTAGGAGTGCCTATGTACATCTGCGCGACAGCTTCTACTCCCATGGCGGCTGGCTTTTTATTAGCCGGTTTGTCACCTGGAACTGTACTGGTGTTTTTGCTCGCAGGACCTGCTACTAATATGGCTACCTTGGCAATTGTTAAAAAGGAGCTGGGGAGCTATGCATTGTTTGCCTATCTATGTGGGATTGTCATTTCCGCCATTGGTTTTGGATTGTTGGTTGATCAATTGGTGGTGTCATGGAATATCAATATATTAGCTCAAATTGATGGCACTCACGAGATGCTAAACCCTTGGTTGGAAGGTGTTACGGGCTTGCTATTGTTGGTATTAGCGCTTCGTTATGGTGCTGGAGTGCTCAAAAAATACACATATGCATGATTGATGTTTTTGATGATACAATTCTAGCCACAGATTTGGATATGAATTACCAACTACCAATTGATAGGAGTTAATAGTGAGCTACGATAACGAAAATATTTTTGCCAAAATCATCCGCGGAGAGTTTGGTTGTATCAAGGTTTATGAAGACGAAAAAACGATTGCGTTTATGGACATCATGCCTCAAGCCGATGGACATACTTTAGTTATTGCAAAAGAATCAGCAGAAACCTTGCCCGAGTTATCTGATGATGGCGCCGCGGCTTGTATCCAAACGGTAAAGAAGATTATTAATGCGGTTAAAATTGCCATGAACGTTCCTGCGGCAACGGTATTACAGCTGAATGGATCTGAAGCCGGTCAAACGGTTCCTCATATCCATTTCCATGTAATTCCAGGCTCAATTTTAAGTGCCAAATCGCATGCTAGGGAAATGGCAGATCAAGAGGTGCTTAAAGGTTTTGCTGAAAAAATCATTGCTGCATTAGATTAAGAGTGAAGGAGTTGTAACGTTGTCGAATCAACTGACTCAATTGCTTGGGCAATGGCACCCTTTAAAAGACACAACGGAATGGGTGTTAGGTACCGTCTATAAAACAGAAGGCCCTTGTTATCGTAAGGCAGGGGCAATGATGTTGTTTAATGGAGTTGGGCAGCAGTATGGCTTGCTAAGCGGTGGCTGTTTGGAATCAGATATTCAAAATCATGCTAAACGTGTCATGCAAACAAGCCAAGCGGTAACTCTGTGTTATGACGGTAGCGATGAAGATGATATTTCTTTTCAGTTAGGTATTGGGTGTGGCGGGACGGTTTATATTGTGTTGCAGTTGGTGAATCGAGAAAATAATTATCTGCATTTAGATAAGGTTTGGGACTCACTTAAAGATCGCAGCGGAGGTTTCTATCATCAAAAAATCCCGAATGATACCCAAAGCGAGCCGTTAAAAAGAACACAAAACTGGTTTGAGTCAAATAGCGCTGAAGAAAGGCAAGGGGCCACAGCAGGTATACAAGGTTCCTGGTTTGTTACGGATATTAAACCTGAGCCTCATCTTCTTATTGTTGGAGGCGGACTGGATGCTAGGCCTGTTGTGTCGATTGCCAAAGAATTAGGGTGGATGGTGACTCTTTGTGACCCAAGACCTGCGAATGCAAGATCAGAGGTTTTTTGTGGTGCGGCAACAATAATTCGAACGCTTGATAAAAATCTTACAACGTATTGTGTTGATCAACGTGTTGATGCTGTGGTTATTATGACTCATAACGTATCAATGGACGCACAGGCAGTTGCCCTTATGGCCGGGGTGGAACGGCTAAAGTACCTGGCGTTGCTTGGACCTAATGAGAGGAAAATAAAAATTTTGGAAGCAGTTAATGTGCGAGAGTCAGATTTACCCGCAACATTGTCAGGCCCCGCTGGTTTTGATATTGGAGGAGAGCTACCTGAAAGTATCGCGTTATCGATTTTAGCAGAATGCCATCAGGCACTGTTTAAACCAGGCGATGTTTAAATCATGTTAACGATTAATAGTCATTTTATTAGAGCAATCCTACGTAATTCAGATCAATATGGTGTGGATGTCCATTCTATATTGGGTGAGTGTGGTATTTCACCTGAAATTTATCATGAGCAACAGGGTGTTGTTCATGTGGATCAATTTGTTCGTTTAGTGCAACGAGCATGGTACCGGTTTGATGATGAGTATTGGGGGCTGAGTGGTACACGTTGCCAACCTGGTTTGTTTGCATTGATGGTTCGCTACGTACAGCAATTTGATACCTTGGGTGCTTTACTTAACGAACTTTGTCGATTTTATAATACAACGCGAGATGACGCTGAATTCAGTGTCAATTTTCAAGATGATGATGTTGTTTTTTCAGTAAAACTATCAACACCAGAATTGGATGTTGACCACTTTTTGTCTGAGTTTCAGATGGTCTCATTTCATCGGTTTCTTGGTTGGATTTGTAGCAAACGTATTATTCTGGATCGAGTTACTTTTACTTACGCAAAACCTGATCACAGTTATGCTTATCGGGTGCTGTTTCCTTGTGAGCAGGTATTTGATCAACAACAAAACAGTTTTGTATTTAATAAGCGTTATCTAGCGTCGCCGTTGGTCCGAAGTAATGCTGAGCTTAAAGCCTTTTTAAGAACAGCGCCAGCTGACTTGCTAATAAGGCCGGTTAGTGATGATAGTTACTCAACAAAGATCAAAGGGATGTTGTTGGAGCCTTTACGAAAAGGCGACGGGTTTCCGGATTTTAATTCAATTGCATCAGATTTGTGTGTAAGTCCACAGACGTTGCGAAGAAAATTAAAAGTGGAAAATGCTAATTTTCAAGAGATAAAAGATAATATTCGCCGTGATTTGGCAGTTGATAAGTTGGTGAATGAACGTTTGGCTGTCTCCGACATCAGCTCGCTTCTAGGTTTTTCTGAGTCATCATCTTTTACTCGAGCGTTTAAACAGTGGACAGGAGTGAGTCCGGCGGATTATCGATTAAAAGCGGGGGGGTGAGAATAGCACGAGTGTGTAAGCGCTCCTGTGAGGGGATGTCCCAGCGTGGGTGATAATTCTAGTCGGACATCAAGATTGGATTGCCGCTTCTATAGAAGCAGGTGGGATTCCTGCGATGTTACTTGGTTTATATAACACCTATCACGATCATAAAAAATCACATAAACCCTTCAATACGTTTGTCTCTTTTTCTACATATGGTTCTTTAGTATCTGGACTTCTATATAGTTTTAATCTCCATGGAGGAATTTCTTCCATTGCACAGGTTTTAGAAATAGGGGTTATGTTAGGATTCTTGCTAGGCAGTTATTATATGGCCAAAAATAACCCCAGTGGCTGGTTGTTCTTTATGCTAATGAATCTAAGTATGGCTAGTTTAATGTTCTTACAAGATAGACCTATACTGATGGCACAACAATTACTATCATTCTGCTTTGTATTTTATGGGTTTAAAAAAAGTAGAAAGAGCTAACAAGTGACAGTTTGACGAGTCCATTGCAAGGCGTTATGCCGAAGGGAATCTAGTTTTATGCCTGTACCCGATCCAGAGAAAATCATGACCTTTGCATCGTCGAAAGAACTTGGCTGTTGGCTTAAGGTGAATCACGCCATCGAAAGCGAACTGTGGGTGAAGATATTCAAGATAAAGACTGGGATACCGAGCGTGACTTGGGACGATGTCGTGATTGAGACACTGTGCTGGGGCTGGATTGATGGCGTCAAGAAATCAATCGATGACCAAGCCTATCTCCAGCGGGTCACTCCAAGAAAAGCGCGAAGCAACTGGTCAAAAAGGAACAGAGATAATGTGGAGCGTTTGATAAACGAGGGCCGGATGACGGAGTCAGGACTCGTGCACGTTCGTGCCGCCAAAGCAGACGGACGGTGGGAGAACGCCTATGCGGCAAGTGAAATGAAAGTGCCGGCGGATTTCCTAGCAGCACTAGATAGCAAGCCGAAGGCGAAACAATTTTTTGAAACGCTCACTAAATCGAGTCATTATGTTATCGCGTACGGATTGACAAGTGCGAAGAAATCCGAAACCAGACAGAGGCGGTTTGCAAAATTCATAGACATGCTTGTCCGCGAAGAAAAGCCGACTTAGTCTTCAACAGGACGAAAGATGCATACAAGACCATGCAGGCGATATATAGAAATAGATATCTTACTTAGGGTACCCGGTGATTTTCTGTATGGCTTTATACAACGGGCTTAAATTCTCGTACATCGACAAGTAAACTTCTTTGTAGAGCTTGTCGTATATTTTAACATTTTCACGATTAGGAAAAAATATATCACCTTTACGTGTCATTTTTTCAATGGCAATATGATGGTTTGCATAAAGACCAACACCAACCGCAACGTTAATAGCTGCCCCTAAACCGGATGTTTCAAAGGTATGTGGACGTTCTGCAGGAAGATTAAAAATATCTGCCGTAATTTGCATCGCCTCATCACTTTGAGAGCCTCCACCAGAAACGCGCAAGGTTTGTATTTTTACACCATTCTTGCGTTCAACACGCTCTTTTCCTTCTCGCAACGCATAAGCAAGGCCTTCAATAATAGCGCGATAAATATGTGCGCGAGTGTGGACATCACCAAAACCAATGATTGCTCCTTTGGCTTCAGGGCCTGGGATTTTTACACCAGGAGACCAAAAAGGTTGAAGCGTTAAGCCCATTGATCCGGCGGGAACTTGCCTTAATAATTCATCAAATAATACTTCAGGTACAACTCCTTGCTCTTCTGCAAGTTTACGTTCTCTGTGACCAAACTCTTGTTTAAACCAGTTAACCATCCAGTAACCACGCCGAATGATAATTTCATTATTGTAGGTTCCAGGGATAGCTGCGGGGTAAGGGGGGATATGTTTGATGGCTTCAACATATTTCTTGTTAGTGTTGTTATAAGTGGCGGTTGTGCCATAGCTTAAGCAGCCAATTTCAGGAGTTAATGCACCAGATCCAATAACTTCACAGGCTTTGTCTGCACCGGATGAAATGAGAGGTAGCCCTTCAGGTATGCCTGTTTCTTTAGATGCCTGTGCAGTAATGTGACCCATCAAGCCGCCAGGTTTAACAATACGTGGCAACATTGAGCGTTTTACAGGTAATGCTGCCCATTTCCAGTCATTGTCTCTACACCAGTCAAATCGTTTGAAGTCGAAGGGAATAAAGCCGACTTGAGCTGCAGAGGAATCAACAAATTCCCCGCATAATTTGTGTATATGGTAGCCTGATAATAAAAGGAATTTATCTGTCTTTTTCCAAATGTCAGGTTGGTTTTGAGAGATCCAATTACACTCAGCTTCACTTCTAAAATAATCGAGAGATGGCTTTTCGCCAATAGCACGAAAGATCAAGCTCCATGGCCCTTTCATAGGAGTGAGCTCAGCCTGCCGCTGGTCGAGCCATAACATGGCAGGTCTTAGCGGGGCCCCTTGCTTATCAAGGTTAACAACCGTTGCTCGCTGCGTGGTAATAGAGACCCCTTTGATCCACTCTTTTGGAAAGTCGATTTCTTCCCATAACTGGTTGCACGCTTTACATAGGTTGTCCCAAATATAACCGAGGTCTTGTTCTGCCCAACCAGGGTTTTTAGAGTAGTAGGGCTCAATTTCAACTTTTGTTTTTGCAATTAACTGCCCTTTAAGATCAAACACTAGCGCTCGAACACTTTGCGTACCGTTGTCGATGGCGAGTAAATAGGATTGTTCTTGTGTTGTCATTGGGCAACCTTGGTTCTGAGTAGAGAGAAAGTAGGGGCTCATCAGTGTTGTTGAGAACGCAAAAGGGTATTACTATTTAGCTGGTGGGAAGGGAATAGCTCGACTTCCACAGTGCTAAATAGCGTGATTTTTCAGATTGCCAGGTGTCATCGTCCCAACCTAGTTCTTGTTTGCAGATAGGCTCAAGACGAGGCATAAGGCTTTCTCCACCGTTGGGTAAAAGGGAACCTAACCGAGAGCGGCGTAACATTAAATCATCAAGGTGAATAACTGACTCATGCTTTGCGGCCCAGCGAAGTTCCGCCAAACAAAATTGTGTGTTATCAATTTTCCCTTTTTCTTCATCTTCAACATTATCGAGCATGGCTTTTGCGTGATTGCCGTATCGGCCAATCATACGTCTTGCCCATACAGGGTCAGATAACGAGACATCATTTTCGTTAATTGTTGAAGGGCTTATAACAACATCAGAAGATGGTGTTGTATCTGACATGCCTAATTCGGCTTTTGCTGCTTTTATCACATCTAAGGCAATCAAACGGAAGGTAGTAAGTTTTCCACCACTAACACTGATAAGTCCTTGGTCTGACCATACCGCATGTTCGCGCTTTTCTTTTGATGGATCTTTTGATTTATCACTACTTATAACAGGTCGAACACCGGCATAGGTTGAGATGATGTCA
This sequence comes from uncultured Gammaproteobacteria bacterium, assembly GCA_913063495.1. Lineage (GTDB taxonomy): Bacteria > Pseudomonadota > Gammaproteobacteria > Pseudomonadales > Ketobacteraceae > 42-54-T18. Next base: position 20,010 of record CAJXXT010000058.1, read on the forward strand.
CCTTTGGTGATTTTTGAATCTGGAAATTCGAAGCCCGTAATTTCTAATAGATAGTCTAACTCTTCTTTGGAAATGCAGGGCTCTTCCATTAAGTCTTTAGAGTGATCTAAATCGGTAGTGCCAATCACGGTTACGCCTTCCCACGGGAACACAAAAACGGGACGTTTGTCTTTGGGGTGGAACAAGGTTAATGAATCACTGACCGGTGCCATATGGTGCGGTATGATTATGTGACTGCCGCGAAGAGGACGGATTTTGTGCTCATTGACCATTTGAGAGCGCAGCTTATCAACCCAGGCTCCGGTGGCATTGATAACTACCTTGGCATTTACGTCGGCGGTGTCACCGTTTTCCACATTTTTGATGCGAATGCCTGATACTTGGCCACTTTCGTTTTTAAGGACGGTATCCCCTTGCATATAGTTACCTGAAGTTCCGCCTTCGATTATTGCCTCTTGCAATACACGTAATGTAAGTCGAGCATCATCTGTAGCGGCGTCAGTATAATAACTGGCACCTTTTAAGCCCTTTTCATTAAGGCCGGGAACTTTTTGAACAAGAACTTTTTTATCAAAATAATTTTGTGTTTTGATGCCAGCAAGACCATCGTATACCTTTAACAGGGTGTTAAACGCAATTTTTCCCGGGAACTGCCCTTTGCGAATAGTAAATAAGTAGCCAATTCGTTCAACAAGACCAGGAACTTCTCGTATCAAGCGCTCGCGCTCTTCAACAGAGTGTTTGGTGAGTTTAATGTCACCTTGGGCAATATAACGTAAGCCGCCATGAACCATTTTTGATGAACGGCTAGAGGTTCCCCAGGCGTAATCTTTTTGTTCAATTAACAGCGCTTTTAGGCCTAGGCGTGCAGCTTCACGTAAAATACCAGCGCCAGTGATGCCTCCTCCCACAATAACCATGTCCCATTGTGTTTGGTTACTACCTAGGTCGTTCCAAAGGGTTTGTCTATTGCTGATACCGGTCATGGGGGATTCTCTTTGTCATTTGCCAAGGAATTGATTAGTCTGCATATATACTAGACCTGATGGCCTGATTTTCACTGTCGAAAGTGGACAGAAGAAGGACGAATTGGGACAAATGATGGTGAAAAAGCTATATGAGAGATTCTGGATACGCATCCGTTCCGGCAGTACAGCAGTATTTGAAAATGGCAGAGACATTGGGGATAAGCTGTGAAGGCCCATTATATAAGGCGGGCATTGATCCTGAGTTGCTCACCCAGCCGAATAAGCGAGTGCCTGGTTATCAGCTTGAGGCGTTGCTTGCTGAAGTGATCCCTCAAAGTGGAGACCGTTGTTTTGGTGTTCACACGTCACAATTTGTTCAGCCAGCTTCTTACAGTGTGCTTGGTTATATCGCAATGAATTGCGGTACCGTAGGAGAGGCGTTATCCATGGTGCCTGTATATGAAAAAATCGTAGGGGATATGGGAGTCACCACCATTCATGTAGAGGGTGAGTTAACCCATGTTCGCTGGCACTGCAATTTCGATAATGCGCTTGTTCGTCGTCATGTTATTGAAAATGTACTCGGATCCTGGACACGTTATACAAGGTGGATATCCGGTGAAGATCGCAGCCCGGTTAGCGTGTGTTTTGAGCATGAGGCTCCATCGAACATATCGCTCATTAAAGAATATGATGAAGTTTTTCGGGCTCAGATAAAATTCAATCAACCTTATAGTGCTATTATTATTGACCGAGAGATGTTGGATCACCCGCTGATGCAGGCGGATCCCCAGCTGTTAGATACGTTACAAGAGCATGCAACGCTTATATTAAAAGAAGTTGATAAAGACCAGCCGCTCTCCTATCAGGTGAAGAATTTACTGCGTTTGATGATGCGCCAAGACCTGCCAAGGAAAGAAGTTATTGCAGAAAAGCTTGGGATGACCAGTCGAACGTTGCAAAGAAAGTTAAATGATGAAGGTAAAGGTTACCAAGAGTTGCTTAATGATTTGCGATTGGAACTGGCGCAACATTATTTGGTCAATACCCCTTTAAGTATCGACGAAATAGGTTTGCGTATTGGGTTTGTTGAAGCGCGCTCATTTCACCGTAGTTTTAAACAATGGATGGGTACAACGCCTGGAGCATATCGAGAGCAGGGTAGTGCCAGCGTTGAGCATGATAAGTAAAGATGGCACTACAAGAGGGGGTGGTAGCATATGACATGGTTTTCCAGTGATCATTCTGAAATAGCGGTGGCAGAAGAGAGTAGAGACCGGTATCAGAAGGATTTGCAAAAAGCAGGGTTCCCTTCTGTCACAACAGAAATTGCTTTGGCAGGGCCCTTTTATTACGCTGAAGCATACCATCAGCAATATTTGGCGAAAAACCCTCAGGGATAATGCGGGTTAGGTGGAACAGGGGTTTCCTGTAGTGAAAGTTAGTACGGCCTTATTATTCGTCTTTGTATTTTGTTACAGAGTACCGAGTGGTTCCAGGGTCTAAGCCTAAAGGTCTGCTTTTGTTTTGCTTGAGACTCCGGTAGGGTGGGCCTACAAAGGATGTTCAACACATTAAAATACAAAAGTGCAGCAAGGTATGTTCCCACTAGGAAAGTTTAGGGCAACTCGTCAGGCGTCTCCGTATCTCCGTCTCAGTAGCATGGATGGGGTATATCAGCAGTTGCCTCGTTTTCTCATTATTAGCGCTCCCGCCGGTTACGGTAAGTCTGCTTTTGCCCAAGATGTTGTCCATTATTGGGAGTCTAAAGAGATTGCTAATGTGTGGTTGTCTCTTGATGCTCGTGATGGTGATATAGGACGTTTTTTGTCGCTTTTAGCTACCGGCTTATCAAAGTTGTTGAGTCCTGATATTGATGTGTCGTTAGCGACAAACCCTTATTACAACGCAGACATATCGTTATTAACGGATAGCTGTGTTCGGTTGCTAAATCAAATTGAAGCAACCTCAGGCATGTTCTCTCTTGTGTTGGATGAATTTCATGAAGTGCAAGGTGATGAGTTAAATCGTGCATTCAATTTGTTGTTGGCGTATTGGCCGAAAAACGTAGCACTTATTATTACTAGCCGGACAGCGTGTAGGTTAAAGTTATCGAAACATAGTTTACCTGAAGAGAATCATAGGATAGGGCTAGAGCAGCTTAAGTTTAATGCACAGGACGTTAAAAAGCTGCTTGCGGGTCGAGGCCAGAAAAAAGTTTCGTCGCAATGGTTAGAGCAAGTTATGGCGGTTACAGAAGGGTGGCCTGTCGCAGTCCAACTTGCAAGTTACCAATTGAAACATGGCGTAGAAATTGCGTTGGATGATGTACAATACCAAGCAGATATTGCCAATTTTTTTTGGGAACAGATTTTTTCTGAATTACCTGGGAATCAACAGTCGTTACTTATCACCTGTTCTTTTATGGATAGATTTGATGCCTCATTATTGGTAGCTATCACTGAGAATGAAGAAGCCCCGGTTATTTTGGAGACCTTAGTCGCCAGCAATTTGTTTTTGCAGCCGGTGAAAGGGCAGTCTCATTGGTATCGTGTCCATGCAACACTAAGAACGTTATTGCATGGACGGTTTTTATATTTAAATGTGAAGCAGCAACAAGAATTTGTGTTGCGGGCGATACGTTGGTGTGCAAAAAAAGATTATCTCGATGAAGCGTTACATTTATGTCAGCAATACGAATTATGGAATATGGTTGCGGGAATATTAAGGGATAAAGGCGAGGCGTATGTCAGCGTTGGCGGCTTTGAGTTTTTGCATTATTGGTTCGAAAAGCTGTCTGAGGGTGTGATCGGTTCTGATCCCGTACTTATTTTATATCATGTTTGGTCTATGCCTGAATATCGTCAAATTCATACTGGAAGCGCCTGGCTGGATCGAGCTGAACATATTGTTGAGCCTATTTTAGTAGTAGAAGACAAGGCTTCTAAAACGTATATAGATAGTCAAAAAATTCAATCGCAAATTTTGGCATTGCGAGGCTACGTGGCTCGAATCAGCGGTTGCTATGATGATGCAGTATTGCATTCCGAAGCAGCTGTCGAGCTAGCAGTAAAAGTTCACCCAGCAATTTTGAGTCGCCTCTACATGACATTAGGTCAAGACTACTATTTACATGGCGACTTGGTGGCCAGTGAACTGGCTATTCAAAACGCTATTCAACTGGGTAAACAATATAAGCAGTCCCATAATGTGCTCATTGCACTAGGTTATCTTATCGCTACATTGGTGTTAGCTGGGCGTTTTAGGGCCGCGCTATTGGAATATGAAAACTGTAAAAAATGGTTTGAGAAAACGGGGTTTAGCAATTTGCCTCAGGCAGGATTGTTGAGCGATTTACCCAATGACCTCTACCGTGAGATGGGAGAGTTTGCGCTGGCTGGCAAGGGCGTGAAAGCCACGGGAGAGTTTTGTAAGGCTATGCCAGTAGGCCTACCTCACTTGGTGTCACACATCAGAGGCTTTAGGCTTTCTGTTGCATTAAATGAGCCTTCCCAAGCAAATGTAGCATTAATAGAAGCGGAGCATTTTAAGCGCTTGCTCGGCGTATCTTGGTCATTTGGATGGGCGCCAGTGGAGGCGATGCGTGCTCAGTATGAGGTGCGCTGGGGGACTCTTGAAAAAGCTGATACTTGGTTTATGGAGCGTGCGGACAAGCTATTTAATACCGATGATTTTGCTTATGAGTGTGAGCAATTTTTGTATGCAGAATGGTTGGTGGCAAAAAATCAATCTGACCGGGCCCGGCAAATGCTAGACAGGATAGCTTGTCATGCGATGTCAAAATGTAGAGTTTTGCATCTCATTAAAGCAAAAATTGCCCAAGCCCTTCTGGTGGAAGACTCTGACCCCGTACAGGCCGAATTGCTTTTGATGGAGGCAATAAAGTGCGCGGGCGATGAGTTAGTGTTAGGGCCGTTTCTGGAGGTGGGTAAAAGTATTGTGCCTATGCTTGTGAGAGTAAAGCCACGAATGTATCAGGATTTTGATGCATTAAAATTGCTTGAAAAATTGCATCGAGCGGCAACGGAGCTATGGCCTGCTATAGATGTTAAGTTGGAGTCTCAGCGCTTAAAGTCGCTGTCTAATCGACAGCTGACTATTCTAAATTTATTAGTTGAAGGGGCCCAGGACAAAGTGATTGCTCGAGAACTGGATATTTCGCCGGGTACCGTCAAAACCCATATTCGAGCTATTTATCGAAAGCTAGAGTGTAATAATCGAACATTGGCAGTGTCCATTGCATTAGAGGAAGGGATTCAGTTTATTACTAGTGAGGTGTCAGCGGCATCATGAAAAATTAACGATAAATACGATAAAGACCTACAAAAAAAGGAAAGGAGTAAATGCCTTTCCTTTTTTTGTGGAAAACAAGCGGGTTCGTGTGATTAACTTTTTGAACCCAGCATCTCTTCTTTTAAGCTTTGTTGCGCTGGATTTTCACTTAACCAAATACCGAATAGCGCTTGTTTAAACTCTATACCATTAATGGTGTTGGCTAGTGCCTCATTTTTGTAAACTTTAACGCCTTCACTAGGAACATAAACCATTTCAAAGATGTCCCCCTTTTTTATTTCGTCTTTAAACGTTGCTAAAAAAGTATCGATTTTGGCCTGAATAATATCGTTCTTCTTATCGCCTAAAGAGTTTTCGAACCCTTCTTTGGTTGCACTAAGCATCTTTTCGCTGGTGATCAATCCTGAAACGATATGCAGGCGCAGTGCCATCGCTTCATCAGCACTGACGACTTCATTTGCATTTTGAGTTTTGCTTTTAAGGTATAGACCGCCAACATAAAGATCCATAAAGAATTTCTCACGAGTACCTGCACCGTTTAGGTTCAAAGAGGCCTCGTCTTTTTTCAATGTATCAGGCATATCGATACCGCCAACCTCTACTGCGAAAAGTTGGGTACTAACTAAAGCAGCAAGTATAAAGGATGTGATTTTTTTCATGGGGGAATAGCTCCAATTGTTTTTGTTCTGTGCAGGCAGGCATTTGCTGCTGATCCATTAATTAACGTTCCATTTTCGTTTATCCATCATTTTTAAACTGTTTTAACGAAATGTTCTGAAACGAACAGTTATAATAACTTATTGAAATATTGATGCACTGCCTATATTCACAAAGCTGACATTTTTTGAGTGATTTATAAAAAAACATCAAGACAACTTAGGTTAGGTTTTGTGAGGGCTTTTAAGCATGGGGGAGGGTATGGAATACACGTTTCTTTGGTTGCACTCTTTTGGCGCGGCCACACTTCTGCCAATTGGCTCAGAGCCTACATTATTAATTTTGCTGCAGGAGGGGTATAACCCTCTGTTGCTGCTGCTTTTTGCAACGACAGGTAATACGGCTGGGGCTGTGGTTAATTGGTTTATGGGTCGCTATTTATTGCGATTTAAAGAGGCTAGCTGGTTTCCAATAAATAATGACACCCTCATAAAGGTGCAGAAACAGTTTTCTCATCGAGGTGTTTGGGTGCTGTTATTCGCCTGGTTGCCAGTGGTTGGGGATCCGTTGACGTTGGTGGCAGGTATTTTGAGGGTTAACTTGATTACCTTTGTATTGTTAGTGGGGGCTGGTAAGTGTATGAGATACATGATCTTTGTGTTGCCGTACTGGTTGTGACGTTAATGACGTTTACTATTGACTGGAATGACATATTCAGAGGTCTTTTTTAGCTATTGACCTAGCTTGTATAACACGGCAAGATATCGACCGTTCAAAATATGGGGTGTTTATTCCTCGT
>CAJXXT010000059.1 GCA_913063495.1 uncultured Gammaproteobacteria bacterium
TGTTTGAGTAAAAGTCATATTCAGAATCTCCGGGTTTTATGTGTCTTTGGTTTTGTTTAGGTGTGTTAATCTTATGCCTGCGAATGACTCGCTGAAAGCGGGCACAATTGAGTTAGGTAGGCACTTTTTGGTACATCTTTATGAAAACATTGGAAAATAATTTTTCACGAAAATCTTCTCCAGCTAAGTCTGCACGAATGGTAGAGACTATTTATGGGTGTAAATGGTCGTTAACGGTATACCAGTTACTTGAAAGTGGTATTAATCGACCAGGAGAAATGGTGCGAAATGTGGAAGGTTTGAGTACCAAAGTATTAAATGCTTGCCTTAAAAAAAATGTGGATTTTGGTATCGTTGAGCGAATTGCCTATAACGAAATTCCACCAAGAGTCGAGTATAAAGTCACACCGTTTGGGGAAAAGTTTACTCGAATACTGGATGACCTAGAAAAACTTCAAGATGAGATAACGTGCGATATTTAATGGCTTATATCAAATGAAAGAGATTTGTTTATACAATTTAGAGCAGGCTGGCGTAATCATTCTTGATAGCACGGGTGTTGTTTATTTTAATCAGGCTGGTGGTACTGCTTGTTTGCAAAAAAAAGCAGAAGGCCTATTTGTTCCTGTATCAAATGACCCTCCATTAGACAGCATGGAGCTGAACCTTTCAACAAGGCTGCGTAGCCTAACGCAGGGAGAGGTTGGTGTGTCTCATAGCATTGCAAGAGAGATTAATGCGTTGTTACTTGAGGTTTCATCCACGGACACTTATCAAGTCGATATGAATAGGTTAAAAGAGTCTCAAGAATCGTGGGTATATATTAGCGTTACCCCTCAAGGTGAATACAGCCAATACAATGGTTATGACACATTTGATGCTGTACTGACCTGGCCTAATAGTCAGTTTTCTTGATGTGGGGTGATAAATGGTAGTACTAGCTTGGATGTCGGGAACGTTGATGTCATTCTGCTTAATGGCGCTTGGCGCTAGGGAATTAAGCGGAGATATACCTGTTTTTCAGACGTTATTCTTTCGAAGTGCCATTGGCCTGATTTTGATATCTTTGCTGATATTGTTATTGGATAAAAAACAGGTATTTCGATCTGAGCGAGTTGCCTTACATACGTTTAGAAATACGTTTCATTTTTTCGGGCAGTATGGTTGGTTTGTTGGTATAGGTTTACTTCCATTGGCAGAGGTATTTGCCCTTGAATTCACTGTGCCAATATGGACAGCAATTATTGCTGCATTATTCCTAAGAGAAAAAATTACGCCACGTAAAGCTGTTTCAATCTCTCTCGGGGCACTTGGAGTGGTTGTTATTGTTAGGCCTGGAGTTGAGATTGTAGACGCGGCGTCCTTGATTGTACTGGGAGCCGCTATTTGTTACGCAGTGTCATACACAGCAACTAAGTCCCTTTCATCTTCTGAATCGCCGTTAACTATTTTGTTCTATATGTGTTTGGTTCAGTTACCGGTTAGCTTCTTTCTTTCCATGTCAGTTTGGACATGGCCAGCAGGCATTCAGTGGTTGTGGCTTGTTGTTATTGGGGTTACTGCATTATCGGCACATTTTTGCTTGGTAAAAGCGATGAGGTATGCAGAGGTGACAACGGTGATTACATTGGATTTTTTACGCTTGCCATTAATAGGCGTGTTAGGTGTGTTGTTATACAACGAGGCGTTCGAACTTTACCTTTTGATTGGTGGTGTGTTGATGCTGTTTGGCAATTGGGTTAATTTTAGCCGGTTAACGACCAAGGTCGATAACCGGTAAGTGTCAGAGTGACGGCTTAGTGGGATTCAACTTTGCCTGCCGAACCCGCCATGAGTTTGTAAGCAATCAACATGAGAACAAGTATGACAACTGGCGGCATGATCATAGGGATAAACTCTGGAAATGATCCGTCGACAAAATAGCCCACTAGACGTGCAAAAATGACCGCCAGCAAATTTATGACGCCGACGCGAATGTAGTCAAAGTTGGCTTTGATAGCGCCTAGCAGTACACTTGCCCAAATCGCAAATATTGCTCCTCCCAATAGAGCCCGGGCACTTGAGAGCGCGGCCACGGATTCCAGAGACCCAAGCAACATGTGATCAAGTATGAGGGTTGGATTAAATATCACTATCAAGCCATTTCCAATAAAGAATAAAGCGATGAGCGCAAAAATACCGCGGCCTATATTTGTTTTTGTCATAAAATATCCAAATTACGTTCAGTTAAATTTAGTTAAGTAAGTAAAAGGTTAGAGTGTCTTAATGGAGCAGAAAGTATTTTTCCTGACGCTGTTGACACTATTTGCTAATCTTTTTTTGTATTTCCCACGCTTTTCTTAGGTCTGCACAGGAGGTTGAAAATGTATTGTCTAAAATATCGATATGGGTAATTCGGTCGGTACGAAAATGTCTGAATGCATCTCTCTCTTCACACCACGCAACAATCACCCGGACTGTCTCAAAATAAGCAACCATAAAAGGCCACAAGGTACGCTGTGAATGTTTATCGTTTTTGTCGGTGTAATTAATACGTATTTTTCGTTGTTCTCTTATTGCTTCACGGATTTGATTCATATCCATGTCATCAGGGATAACCGTAGAAAGCGTGGGTGCTATGGTTGGGGAATCCAAAATAACACTTTGTAGATGTTCTGGTACGACGGATTTAATTTTTGCGATTAAGTCGCGTGCGCCGTTGGCTAACGTAGCGTCTCCTCGCTGTGATACCCAGTGCGCACCGAGTAATGCTGCTTCCAATTCATTAGCGGTAAGCATGAGAGGAGGCATATCAAATCCAGGTTTTAATACATACCCAATACCAGCTTCACCAACAATAGGTATGTATTGATTTTGTAGTTCCGCAATATCGCGATAGATGGTACGAACCGATACTTCCATTTCTTCTGCCAGTTGTTGTGCCTTTACCGGTTGTCTGGCGCTACGCAGTATCTGGATGATACTGAATAGTCGATTGGTTGGAAGCATGGGTTGTATCCTAAAGCTGTTTTACATGTGTGGTGGTAGGGATTTCTGAAATCCGCTTAATGCTGAAATTTTACCATACCAGGTTTCGATATTGCTGCTGTTCGGTAAAAGATCAGCAAAGCCTAGATGAAAAATGTTCGAGGCGACCGAAAGGTCGGCAATAGTAGGAGCGTCTCCTGCTAGATATGGCATGTCGGCGAGACCCAATTCTAATATGTCGAGTAATTCCGGTAATGCCGCCAGCCCTTTTTTGATGGCCGCCTGATCACCGTTTTCTTTTAGAAAAACTTTGTTGAGTATGATAGAAACAATAGTTGGAGAGAACCGGCATTGATTCCAGTCCAGCCACTGGTCTACTTGGGCACGATGGGCTGCTGCAGTTGGGTACCATTGCTCTAGGTTATGTTGATTGCATAAGTAACGAAGAATGGCATTAGACTCATGTAATATCACATCGCCATCAACCAATGTAGGTACTTGGTGGTTGGGGTTAATCGCGAGAAACTCGGCTGACATATGCTCGCCGGACATGAGGTCAACTAGCTTGCCGGTATAGGGGATTTGGGCCTCCTCTAACAATGACACGACGCGACGAGAATGTTGTGACACAGGAAAGTGATACAGGGTTGTCATATTTACCTACCTTTTGAGTGAGTTGATTGGTTGATGTAACGCAGCGTAACAGACCCCTACTGACACCATCTGTCAGTAGGGGGGAGGGAATATACCGATCACAGTTATAGCTGCCCAATAGTACTCACGATGTATCTAGTGGCGACATCTGAGACTCTGGCTTATGATGTAAAAGGAAAGGGGGGCTGAAGTGAGGTAAACCTATATGGAATGCGTCAAATCAACAAACGATAACCCAGTAAGGGTAACGGTTCTTCTTGTGGATGATACATCTGCGAATATTGAAGTGCTCGATAGTGTTTTGAGCCCAGAATATTGTGTGAAGATTGCACTGAGTGGTGAGAGGGCCCTTGAGCTAGCCGAGTCCCACCCTAGACCAGATATGATTCTGTTAGATATCGCGATGCAAGGGATGGATGGATATGAAGTTATCCGTCGATTACAGTCCAACCCCGCTACTGTCAATATTCCGGTGATTTTTGTGACCGGTAAATCAAGCGTTTCTGACGAAGCAAAAGGGCTGAGCCTTGGAGCTGTTGACTATATTACAAAACCGATTAGCCCGCCAATTGTTCGTGCACGTGTCAAAACCCACTTAGCCTTATATAACCAAAATCGCGAATTAGAAAGAAAAGTTAATATGCGCACTCAACAGCTGAAGGAGTCAAAGCTTGAGGTGATAAGTTGCCTTGGGCGTGCTGCAGAATTTAAGGACAATGAAACAGGCATGCACGTTATTCGAATGAGTTATTACAGTCGAATCATTGCAGAGTCACTTAATATTAATAGTCAATGGGTTGATATGTTGTATAACGCCGCACCGATGCATGATATTGGGAAAATTGGGATCCCTGATTGTATTCTGTTGAAACCCGGAAAACTCGATACGGATGAGATGGAGATCATGAAGAAACATGTGGAGTATGGAGTGGAAATTCTAGATGGCCATGAGTCAGAAGTTTTACAAATGGCAAAGGTCATTGCAGAAACACATCACGAGAAATTCGACGGGAGCGGTTATCCTAACGCTCTTGTGGGTGAAAATATTCCGCTAGCGGGTCGGATTGTTGCGATCTCCGACGTATTTGATGCTCTAACTTCTACGCGCCCGTACAAGCAAGCGTGGGATATTGAAAAAGCAGTGACGTTTATAGAGGAGGGGGCAGGTAAGCATTTTGATCCTGATCTGGTTAAATCATTTATACAATGCTTACCGAAAATACTGGAAATTAAAAAGAATTATGGAGAAGTTTAGCGTTACGGGGCAGGATTTTTAGGGAGAAATCAACAGAAAAATAGAAGTGAGAATACCTTCCTTAATTTATCAATATCTAGTTACGAATGAGGCAAATAAGATTATGGAAATAATTGGAGGCTTGTTTAATTCATTGTTCGATAAGTCTATGCCCCCTCATGGGCATTGTTATCTTTGGAATGATGGTCTTGTTTATCTTCACGTTATCAGTGATACCGTTATTTCACTATCATATCTTTCAATCCCTATTGCGCTGATTTATTTCGTTCACAAACGTAAGGATATGGCGTTTAGCCAAGTTATTCTTCTTTTTGGCGTGTTTATCCTTGCTTGTAGTGCGACACATGCGATATCTATCTACAACGTCTGGAATGGAGCTTATTGGCTGAGTGGTGTAATTAAGGCAATTACCGCCTTGGCCTCTTTTGCTACTGCTGTGGTTGTTTGGCCATTGGTACCGAAAGCACTTGGGATACCAAGTACGGACGAACTTATTGCGCTAAATGAAAGCCTGGAAGTCGAAATTTCTGAAAAAGAAAAAGCAAAAATAAATGCTGAAGAATCACAGCGTAATGCGGAGGTGTCGCGTGAACAAGCGGCAAGTTCGGAGAAGAAATCAGATGCTGCTAATCAGGCCAAAAGTACTTTTCTGGCAAATATGTCTCATGAGATCCGCACTCCGATGAATGCCGTTATTGGTATGGCTCACTTGATGAAGCAAACCGGGTTGACGGGAAAACAAGTCAATTATCTCGATAAAATAGATAGCTCTGCACAGTCTTTACTTAACATCATTAACGATATTCTTGATTTCTCGAAAGTCGAAGCAGGGGAATTGGAAATGGAATCTATTCCCTTCCAATTGGAATCGGTGTTAAATAATGTGGCCAATATTGTCAGTGTTAAGGCTCAACAAAAGGGCTTGGAATTTCTATTTATGGTTGACCCTCAGACGCCAACTTCACTGATCGGTGATCCGTCGCGTTTAAGTCAGGTACTCATTAATCTGGCTGGAAATGCCATCAAATTCACAGAGCTGGGAGAAATTGAAATATCGGTAAAAGCGTTACCTGTTGACAAAAAACAGACCGAGGCACGTAACTCACTTCAACATGACACCGGCTCAAATGAGAGGGTTGAGCTAGAGTTTTCACTGCGTGACACTGGTATTGGTTTGACTCAAGCACAGCAAACCGATTTGTTTAAGCCCTTTGTGCAAGCCGATAGTTCCACTACACGAGAATACGGGGGGACAGGGTTAGGGTTGGCGATATGTAAACAGTTAGTACAGTTAATGGGAGGGGATATCAGTGTTCGCAGTGATCTGAATACAGGTAGTATATTTGTGTTTAACGCCTGGTTTGAATCGGCGAACTCAATGGTTACACCAGCAAGAGATGATGGTTTGCGAACTAAGGCCATAGAGCGTGTACAAGGTATGTCGGTATTAGTGGTTGATGACAATGCCGCCGCCAGACAGGTTTTGAGTGAAATGACTGCCACTTTCGGGTGTGATGTGTGTACTGCAGAGAATGGAGAGCAAGCCCTTATTATGATTCAGGCTGCAAATAAAAAGGGTTCGCCATTTAAGCTACTGCTTCTTGATTATGAGATGCCTGGTTTGAACGGCGTTCAACTAGCTACTCATATTCGGTCCGATAAGAGTATCGCCAGATCAACCAATATTATCATGGTCAGTGCTTATCAACAGTTAGAAATTTTCGGTGAAAAAGGTCAAGTTATTGTAGATGGGTTTCTTAACAAGCCGGTCACACCTTCCACGTTGTACGATACGATAATAGAGGGGGCTGGCTACAAGAAACAGTATAAAGGAGTGGATCAGAATCAAATAACACGATCAGAGGTGGCAGAAAAGTTATGCGGTGCTCGGGTATTGTTAGTTGAAGACAATGAATTCAATCAAGAAGTAGCCCGTGAACTTTTAGTCAATGAGCATGTTCACGTGGATGTTGCAGCTAACGGCAAGGAGGCGTTACGTATGCTTGATGAAAGAAGTTATGACGGAGTGTTGATGGACGTGCAGATGCCTGTCATGGATGGCTATGAAGCTACTAGGATTTTACGTCGTGATAAGCGTTTCAAAAACTTACCGGTAATTGCGATGACGGCTAATGCTATGGTTGGTGACCAAGAAAAATGTTTGAAGGCGGGAATGAATGCCTACATATCCAAACCTATTCAGGTGATGGATATGTTTTCTACCATGGGGCAATGGATCACTAGTTCTCACCCTATACAGATGTCTGACATTGATCCTTCTCAAAATCAATTGGAAGAAGATGAGGTAGTGGCACTGCCCGATATTGTAGGTATTGATATCAATGCTGGATTAGAGCGTGCTGAGGGAAATCGAGCCCTTTACAGAAGGTTGTTAATCTTATTTTACGAAAATCAAAAATATTTCGTTGATGATTTTCGAGCAGCTCTGGCAAGCCAGGATAATTCGTCAGCGATTCGTGTGGCACATACACTCAAGGGTGTGGCGGGTACTATTGGTCATGAGACCGTGGCGGAGGCTGCTAACGAACTTGAGTTGATTTGTTCTCAAGTAAGTGGCCAACGTGCAAACAAAGAAAAAATTGAAGAAAAGCTAACGTTCGTTGGACAGGTTTTGGGGGCCGTAATGGCTGAGCTAGCACCGTTCGTAACGAGCTTCCAAAAAACGGAGGTATTGAAAGTTCCAACTGAGCTAAAGGGATTGGAAACTGAATTAGGACAGCTCATGCAATTATTGTCTGAAGGTAACACCGAGGCGAAAAAGTTATTTGAAGGCATTGCACACAAAATTCCGAGCAACCAGGTAACGTTACCTGTTCTGGAGGCGCTTAACAATTCGATCAATAACTATGACTTTGAAAGGGCCACTGCCTCGTTGAAAACCTTGCTTGAAAGACTGTAAAAGTACCGAGCCGAAGACCATCTTTAGGCGCAAGAAAATAACCCCACAGGCTCGGTGCCTCAGAGAACCTTAAATCAGATTGTAGATAATAGGGTTTCCATTTAGTATACAAAGGCAATTTTTTTGATATTTCAAGAAATGTATACAGGAAAATCCAATGTTCACAAAGAGATCAACAGCAGAACAAGTGACAAATGATGTCGACCTGACCGGTAAAACCATTGTAATGACAGGCGTTAATTCTGGTTTAGGGAATGAAGCTATGCGTGTGTTGGCCGCTAAAGGGGCTCACGTGATTGGTTTGGCCAGATCGCTTGAGAAAGCAACAAAGGCTTGTGCGGAGGTGGAGGGGGTGACAACACCTCTGAGTTGCGAATTAAGTGACTTGGATTCAGTTAAGCATTGTGCAGAACAGATCATCGCTATGGATACCCCTATTGATGTGGTGATTTGTAATGCGGGTATTATGGCGTTGCCGGAATTGACCTTAAAAGACGGTTTGGAAATGCAGTTTCTAACCAACCATATGGGGCACTTCTTGTTGGTTTACCTACTACAAGAGAAGGTTAAACAAGCCAAAGAAGGCCGTATTGTTATGCTCTCTAGCATGGGCCACCAAATGACGGTTAAAGGGGGCATTAACTTTGATAATTTGGACGGTTCTCAGGGTTACAAAGGTTGGAAGTTTTACGGTCAATCAAAATTGGCCAACTTACTGACAGCAAATGCATTTGATGAGAGGCTGAAAGGTGTCGGTGTTCGTGCGAATGCAGTTCACCCAGGGGTGATTAATACGAATTTAACACGAAGCCTTGATGGTGTTTTGGGTGCATTCTTTAAATTACCTTTTGCTGGATTATTGATGGATCGAGTATTCGGAAAAACAATACCACAGGGTGCATCCACGCAGTGTTATGTAGCAACGCACCCGACATTGAAAGGGGTGGGCGGTAAGTATTTTTCTGATAACAAAGAGGGGAAAACTTCATATTATGGTAGTAACAAAGAACTTGCTGATAAATTGTGGGATTATTCTGTCGGATATTTAAAAAATTATATATAGGGATAAAATGAAAAATACCTATTGGCCATAACTAGGGTGCAGGCCAATAGGTAGTGGGAGCTTATTAATAGAAGAAAATTACTGTAATGCCCATACCATCCCCTTTGCTAGTGACTTATCCCATTGAACAATGAGCGGTTCTTTTGTTAAATCATAAAACCATGCGATAGCGACTAACTTATCGATGTGATTCGGAAGTGATAGTGAAAATGTATCTGTATTCTCATTAACAGGGGATCGCAACAGACAATTGTCGTAATTCATAGATAGAACGTTTTTTGTGGTGATATCTACATCACAAATGGATAGATATGCCCGTTTTCCTTCTGGAGTGAGAGGCGTTGCATCAATGGTTAATTCATAGATTGACTCTAGATTGTTACTTGGCTCAATAGATAAACTATTTATGGTTGGCTCAGGTTCGCTAGGGGAGGGCGTGCTCGCTTGGCTGGCTTCGTCTTCGCCATCTTTAGCAGGGCCACAGGCACAAAGGAAAGTGATAGCGCTGAATAGCAAGGCTGTTTTGGCTGTCGATAAAATGATTTTCATGTTTATTTCCTTAATCTGTGAATAAGTAGCTTGGGTTGGCATTTTCTTCTAAATACCAATTCGGATTTGTTGTGCCACTGCTATCCGATGCGAATCCCCCGAACTGTGGATAGGCTAGTAAAATGCTGGCAAACTCTTTTGGGTGTTTCCAGTCATAGGGGATTTCTAGAGCCCAAGGTAGTCCGCTGATATTTTGAAAAAAGTAAGAAAGGCCAAAATCTGATGCGTCATCTGCAATACCAAAAATGGCTGTACTAAATGTATCGGTAGGGGCTTTGTTTTTTAGATGGACCTCATACTTTCTTCCTGGGTGTATGCCGGTAATTGCATCGACAGTACCACCGTGATAGGCATGAGGTTTTGCAAAAATGAATGGGTCGTAAGGCAATTCTGCCATACTGCCCGTCGAAACGGGGGTGGCGAAAGGAATAATCATACTCCAATCGGGCCTGTGTGATGTACCACAACCTTCTTCAGTACGAAAATAATTACAATCTCCCTCTCCTGCTTGAGTCATACTCCATAGGTCATTATTTACGACTAACACTGCATTTGTCTGGTTGGATTCTAGTACGGTGTGAGTTGCACTAGCATTGTTAATGGTTAATGCTATGGAGTCTCCTTTAATTGCACTGGTAGGAACACCTGGCAACTGAAATGCGAAGCCGTTACTGAGGCTGGCACCTAATGCGGCAAGTTTACCTTCAATTTTTATCCGAATTACATTGTCGTCTTTTACATATTCGGTAATGCGTACATTCATTAATACATCGTTCATATCGAAGTCGCCCAAGTTGGGATACCTGTCTTCGTAGGCAAACGTTGTATAAGAGGTTGCACTAGGGTAATAAGTCATAGAAACGCCGTTCTCAGTGACAGTGACAGGGTAATCTTCTACCTCACCATCACTGACTCCCCCTGTGGGTGCAATATCTTCCAGCGAACTTATCCTATAGCGCATCCATGTATCTCCCGGAATAGCCCAAGATGGTACGTTAACGGCAAGGTTGGTTGTGCCGCTTGACATGGCTACCTGATCAACGATTTTTTCATCCTCATCAAATTCACCATCTAGATCCCAGTCAGCCCACGCATTTAGAAAGCCACTTTCACCTGTAACATTGACGCTGATAATGGAACTTTCTCCAATTTCAAAACCTGTCGGAAAACTGACTCCATCATCATCATCACTGGAGTCACTTAGGTCGTCACTCAAAGGGTGTGTATAGGCGTCGGTTTCCGCATCAACTACGCTGCCTAGATATAAATCTGTAATGCCATGGCGTGCACCGGATGAATTTATGGTTGATCCATAACTATCTGGAGCATCACCAAAATCGATAGAGTCGCCAATTTCTATTTGCGCGTATGCACATCGTGCACCGTCATTAGAATTGCTGGAAGGGCCATAAGAAAAAAAAACGGCTTGGGAATTTACTCCTTCAATTTTGATTCGATATATATGACCATTACCGTTATTACTCAGATAGAGTTGACCTTTAACATCAAAATACTGAGCCCCGAAAGTGAAGTTAAACCCCAGCTCACTTTCACTAAGAACCTGGGTGAGTACGATTTTCTCCCCTGTATCTGGGGAAAAACTCATTAAATACCCATTGTTATCGACAGCATAAATAAGGCCGTCGGCAGGGTGAAATGCAAAATCTGTGATTTTTGGGTTTCCCATTTCACTGCTTGTAGCAATTTGCGACATAACCAATGCAGCAGTTGGGTCAGTTAAATCAATTTTATATAGTCCTTTGTTTGGTCGGTATCCATACCAGGCATTATCCAATATAGATACATCTCCTACGTAAAAAGGTTTTCCAATAAGCCCTGAAACATTAAGTGGAACTGTTTGATAATCGCTACCAATTTGAGCAAGAGTTTGTGCTCCATAATCCCACCCATACATGTAATTGTCGTGAAAACTAAAACCCACACCGTTTACTTTTGTTGTTCCCATATCAGGTGATAAAACTGAGTAACTTCCTATGGAGAGATCAACACCGTAGGTAATAGGAACAGATCCAGGTGTCTGGACTATGTATGCTTTTGTAGGACAATGACCAAAAGGTTGTGCTGATACTGTCGTGATAAAAAGTGAGGCAGATAGGCCGCCAAGTTTAAGTATTGCTTTGAGCGGGGAGGGCATATAAGTTCCTTGCAGGTTATTTAGGAATGTTTTGTATCGTGTGAAGGTGTTAATGCAGTCGTTGTGCCAGTGTTGAATTATTTATGTTTTTCAATGGGTTAATGTGGTTTTTGGGTGTTTTTGGGGTGGTTTGTAATTAACGTTTTCTATATTTGCAGCGCAAAATGAAAATTCCAATTTTTTCTTAGGGGCGCTTGCTAGGTTGTAGTTCCCTAAAGTTGAGGAAGCCGTACTAAGAGGGTTGAATGAAATCCCGTAAGAGAGTGCATGTAGACTAGCTACTGTATTTAGCGGGGCGGAGAGGGGGAATGGCGGAGGGGGGAGGGGAATTATTCAGGTAGTACTATTATCGCTTTCTAGCTCTTTTGATAACCAGTAATTCATGTGTTCGAAAACAATATCTTTTTTGATTGGCTTTCGAATATAGTCATTCATACCCGCCTTTATGCACCTTTCTCTGTCACCGCTCATAGCGTTAGCTGTTACAGCGATGATAGGTGTGTTTTTATTTTTGCAACCATTTGAACGTATGCTCTTAGTTGCTTCGAAACCATCAAGGATTGGCATCTGACAATCCATTAATATGCAGTTGTAATGCCTTTCTTTTGCCATTATAACGGCTTCTTCACCGTTATTTGCTTGATCTGCAGTGCATCCAAATTTCTTTATGATAGCGGTAAGCATGACTTGGTTTACTGGGTTGTCCTCTACTATGAGTACTATGGGGTTTCCTGGTAGTTTTTGTTGTTGTTTTGTTACTTTTTCTAAGTGACGCTCGGCTCCCTTTTTTAGTTGGATGGAAATGTTGGCGTTTGTCCCTTTTTCTGGTGTTGATGAGATCGAAATATCACCTCCCATTCGGTCTGTGATTGCTTTGCATAATGACAGGCCAAGTCCAAGCCCGCCGTACTGGCGAGAAAATGAAGCATCAATCTGTTTGAATCCATCAAAAATTTCGCTTAGTTGTTGGTTCTCGATTCCAATTCCTGAATCACTTATTGAGAAGTGTAACGTGTAATGATCACTGTCTTCACGAGATGATGCTTCTAGAACTATTCCACCTTGGTGGGTGAATTTTACCGCATTATCCAAAAGTTGAAATAGTATGTGGTTGATTCGGGGCGCATCACCGATTAGTAAGTGATTCAATTCAATATTTTGGGTTAAACTAAAGGATATGCCTTTACGTTTACACTCATTTTCAATGACAGGGATTATTTTTGAAAGCGTTGTTTTGAGTTCAAATGGGCTTTCTTGAAGCGTCCAGTTACCAGACTGTAATTCAGAATATTCTAATAAGCTATCGACGAGTTGAGTCATGTGGATGGCGCTGTTGGCCGCGTCATCCACATGATTACGTATTCCTTTCTCACTAATTTCATCACGAATTACCTGTAGTGACCCTTCGATGCCGTTCATTGGTGTTCTTAGTTCATGGCTAATCGTGGCGAGAAAGCTATCTTTCAAGTTATTGTTTTTTGTTATTAGTTTTAGTGCTTGGCGTAGTTCTACATTTTTTTTCTCAAGCAATAATTTTGAGCGTAATTCGAAGGATCGGGCTTCTGCTTTTATACGGTTTATTCTGTGGGCTAATGCCAGCGACAATAAGACAACTTCTAACGTAGATCCGATTTGAGAAGAGTGACGTGTAAACCAGTTGGATGGAAATACTCCGGCGGGAGTGAGTGCCGAAATTACGGCAGAAATTAGCAGCGTAACCCAGGCAATCAAGAATAATTTTGCATAGCGAAATCCATGCTTCAAGCTAAAAGCGGCTGCCGTTAAAATTAGTATTGTATTTATAAGCGCCAGCGATATAGCGATATAGATAACTGTTTGGTATTCAAAAAATAAAAATAATGAAATACAGAGAAGGGACGTTGTTGATAGGGCTGCTAATGTAATGTTTAGTTTTTTGAAATGTTTTTCTAATTGTAGGAAGTTACGAGAGAATGCCGAAGAGAAAGCTATTGATAGAAAAACGGAAACGGGGATAGCGTAAGTATTAATCCAGGGGAATGTTGGCCATAGGTATTTGAAAGCATCTCCGTTAATTGAGCACTGGAGTAAAAGGAAGGACAAAATATACACAACATAATAACCGTAGGCCTTGTCTTTAATTGAATACCCAATAAACATGTTGTAAAGAGCCATCACCAACAATATGCCGTAGAACATACCGTACACTACGGTTTGGTTAAGTTCTTTTTCCAAAAAACGCTCTTTATCCCAAATGGCGGGATGTAGCTGTGTCGAGCTTTTTGTGTCTATTCGGATCCAGTAACGATAAGGGGTATTAACGTGAATTGTCTCTGGTGCAACAAAGGCGCGACTTTTCACTACTCTATCGTCAAAGGGGTAGCGATCTCCGAGGGTGAGCCAGTGAGTCGGTGGCTTCCCATTTTTGCTTCGGAATATCTGTATGTCATCAAGGTGAGGGTAATCAAAAATAAGAGCAATATCTTTGCGAGTTTCACTGGCTGATGATTCGCTGATTGAGAATGAAAAAGTTACCCAATATAGGGCTTCGGAGTAACCAAAATTGAAATCAGCGTCAGTCCTTATAAATTTTCTTTTTGCAAATAGATCCTGAGCGCCGGAAAGTTTCAAAGTATAAGTGTTGTCTGCATAATACCAAACGATTGGGGTAACAACATCGTTAGACAATTCTGTTGATGTAATGACCTGTGAAGGTTGTGTGACGGCGACGCTAGGTAGAGAGGTTCCCATTAGAAGGAATATTAGTAGAGCTCTATAAAGTAAGGTCATTGAATATAGCAGTAGAATGGCGGCGGTTTACTATTAGTCTAGCAAACGTGCTCGGTAGTATAGGCTTTCCCTTATCGTGTTAAGTTATAAGTAGTATGTATGAGTGCTGATGTTGCAGATGGTGTGGACATGTATTATGATAGTACGCATGCGAACCAATGTGATTGTTAATGTAATGCACTTGATGTTGAAACCACCCATGGATAAACGACTTTTCTTTTTGGTAAACAAAGCCCGACACAGTTTATACAAACACATGGAAGAGGTGATGTCTGAATCTCTCGGGGTGCCTGTTGCGCAAATTACGGCGTTATTGGCTTTGGGTGTTAGGGATGGTTGTCAGCCAAAGGAATTAGGGTATTTTCTTAACCTTAACAAGTCGGGTATCACTGGCCTGACTGACCGTATGGAAAAAAATGACCTTCTAAAAAAGGTACCTGATGAAAACGATGGTCGTGCTTCTCGACTATTAATTAGTGAGAAGGGTAAAGATATTCTGCAAAAAGCCAAACCCATCATTAAAGCTCAAAATCTTAAGCTACAGCAGGGTTTTAGTGATGATGAGATTGAGACAGTAATTCGTTTTCTCAGCCATGTTAGTGATACCAAAAACCTGATTTAGTAACCAAGCTAATTCAGTTAAATCCATCGATCCATTCTAATCCATCTATAGGAGTTAAAAGTATGACCTATAACCCATCAAAGAGTCCTGTATTAAAATTGTGGAAACCTTTAAAAGGTTCAGCGCCGGGGCGCTGGTTAGCCACGAAAGCGGTTTGTTTTAAAGCGCCATATTTTCTGTCAATTCAACCAACGTTAACGCGAGTTGAGCCTGGCCATGTCGAGTTGGAATTTAAAAAGCGTTGGAGCGTGACAAACCATATTAATACCGTTCATGCTATTGCGATGTGTAATGCTGCTGAATTGGCGGGTGGTTTATGTTTGGATGTGTCCCTCGATTCTGGTCATCGTTGGATTCCAGCAGGAATGAATGTGCAGTATTTAAAAATGGCAAAAACGAAGCTGCGAGCTGTGTGCAAAGTTGATAGTTATGATTGGCAAGGAAAGCAGAATGTGATTATGCCTGTTTGTGTTTATGACACGAACGATGTGGAAGTTTTTCATGCGGATATCACTATGCGAATTTCTCCTAAAAAATAAATAGCGTCAAGAAGTAGATAGATCTAAGAAATTAATATAAAGCCCCCTTGAAAGGGGCTTTATATTAACAAGGTATCAGTTTGACGCCTCGTTGATCACATCAACTAACGCCTGTGGTATTGAATTAAGGGGGAAGTGCCCAGATTCTAACGTAAATATCTTGTCCATTTTCCAGCTGTTAAGCATCCTACCTTGAAGTTCAGGCGTTAATACTTTATCAGCGCTTGCTCTAATATAGAATTTTTTAACGGAGCCAAATTTTTCTTCTGATAATCGGGCTTCTGCCATAAAAGGCTCAGTCGCCTGCTTAAACAGAAAGTGTGGCACTAACCGATCTAAGTGCTCCTGATCGCTAATGTCATTGAGTAATACTGTTCGAACCGTTTTTTCGGTGACCGTAGCGTAGGTTTGATCATCAGAGAATATTGTGTTCGGTAGTAGTTGACCGCGTTCATCGCTTTGCATTAAGCCAAGCGCTGTTTCACCACTTGCAGGCAAGACCGCGGCTACATATATCAAACGATCAATCTTTTCAGGAATCTCTTCAGCTACTTGGGATATTATTGCCCCGGCCAGTGAGTGGCCGACTAGGATTACTTTCTCATCTTGCACATTAATGGCATCGATTACTGTTTTAACATAAGTCGCCATTGTTACATCGACGATAGGTCGTGTGTTTTTTCCGTGCCCAGGTAAATCCAGAGCCGTGACTTTATTGCTATTGTTGGATAGTAAATTAACAACGTCTAAGAATTCCCATGCGCCACCCCAAGCTCCGTGTATCAGTATAATATTACTCATTATAATCTCCGATTTTTTATGGATGTTTAACGTTGAAGTTGGGCCGGTTTTTAATTCGGAATATTCATGGCTGACTTAACGTCATTAATACTGAATACAACCCCGTTACTTGCCCAGCCGGTTGCAGGGATTTCGTCCATTAATAACCAGTGATTCAAGCGATTCTCATAGGTTCCGATAAAGTCATTAACAATGGCATTGATGCTTATTGCCAGCGCGCTGTTGGCTTCTTGGTTAAGTGCGCCTTTAGGTGTGGTTACACGTACTAGTACGGGAGCGCTGTCTATATTCTGTTTTCCGATATAGAGGTCACCTTTTCCCTGCTCTGTGTAGTAAGCCCAAGCTAGTGATTGAGCGGCTGGATCTTCAGGAGATGCGCCTTCTGCGGTGAGTACTGCATCGGTTATTTCTTTCATGAATTTGTTTTGAGTCGCTTTATCGAATGTGCCTTCTTGGGCAGTTACACGAATTAATGGCATGGTGTTTCTCCTGGATAACGGGTGATGACAATGGTTGTTCTTCATGACGTTGTTTCTGTTTGTCGCTGAAGGTGAGTTCATAATATGTAGTGCAATGATTGGCGTAAATGCGTTATAAATGGCTATTGATGTGCATAAACGCACATGGTAAATTTGGGGAGGGGTATTCAGAGGCGATATTAAGAAAGGGGGAAGGTATGAATTGGGATGATCTACGTTTTTTTCTAGCGCTAGCCAGAGAAGGCACTGTGAGTGGTGCGGGAAGGGTGCTAGAGGTAAAGCATACGACGGTGGCACGGAGAATTGCTGGGCTTGAAGAGCAATTGGGAAGTCGGTTATTTGACCGTATGTCTTCAGGTTATGCCATGACTCAAGTGGGGGAGAACCTAATGCCCCATGCTTTGGGGGTCGAAGAGCTGGTAAATGCTGCTGATCGAGAAGTATTCGGAATGGATGCCGAGTTAAGTGGATCGCTAAAGTTAGCCGCATCTTATGATGTTTTTACGCGTCTAATTACACCAAAATTACACCTATTTACGGACAAGTATCCAAGAATTGAGCTGGAGCTGGTTTCGTCCACTGGGCTTGTAGATTTGGGAAGTCGTCAGGCGGATATTGCTCTTCGATTAAGCCCTAAACCGCCAGAGCAATTAATAGGGCGTAAAGTCGTGCCGCTGTCTCATGGGGTTTATGCCAGTGAAACCTATTTGGAGAAAAGGCTAGAACAAAAGCTAGAGCACAAAAGTGTCGTGGATCAGTTGATTTTGTGGGGACATGAAAAAAGGATGCCGGAGTGGGTTGTTGATCACTTTCCTAACGCGCGAGTCTTTGCGAGAGCCAGTGAAATCATGACAATGCTGGATGCTGTAAAGAATAATTTCGGGTTGGCCAGGATGCCTTGTTATGTTGCTGATGCAGAGCCGACGTTACGACGGATTGATGTTTCGTTAACACCCTCAGATTGGGGGGTATGGGTGTTGAGTCATGCGGACTTGCGCAGTACTGCAAGAGTCAGGGCTAGCCGTGAGTTTCTAATTGATATCATTGAACAGCAACGAGAGTTAATAGAAGGGGTAAATTCTCGGTATCAAGAATTAGCATAGAGTAAAACCTCTGGTGTTATTTACTGGCGCCGTTATTATCTATTCATTGAATACCTGACTATAATACCCCTCAATTTCGTTCTGGAGCCAAATTAAATGCCAAAAGCAAGTGATATCAAAAAGAATGCAGCTATCGAGATTAACGGCGAAGCCTATATAGTTCGAGACATCGAGCGTTCAGTGCCACAAGGGCGTGCAGGCGGCAGTATCTATCGTATGCGTATGTACAATGTTGCGAATAACAACAAGGTAGATGAAACGTTTAAAGACTCGGACATGCTAACGCTTGCTGATTTGGTTCGTCGCTCGGTAACATTTTCTTATTCCGATGGCGATGAATACGTATTTATGGATAGCGAAGATTATTCTTCGTATAACTTTAATAAAGATACCATTGCGGATGAGTTATTGTTTATTAACGAGGATACCCAGGGGTTATTTGTCGTTATTGTTAGCGATGTTCCGGTTACAATAGACCTACCAGCAGCCGTAGACCTCGAAATCATTGAGACAGACCCATCGCTTAAAGGTGGTTCTGCTACGGCTAGAACCAAGCCTGCCACGCTTTCAACTGGCCTAGTTGTGCAGGTGCCAGAGCACATTTCAACTGGTGACAGGATTAAAGTGAACGTGGAAGAACGTAAGTTTACCGGTCGTGCCGAGCCAAAATAGGCTCAATATTGTATTTAGGTTGAACATCGCTTTAACGTTACGGTACCGAAGGTACCTGGCGGAGGATCTATGCACTGGGTGTCGACCCCCAAAGTTGGTTAGTGAGATTGAGCATCACCGACACCAGTGCTACACGTATTATATTCCCATTTATAGGCGTTTCCCCTTTAGTTACTAGCATCCAGTTTAGATTTGGGCGGGGCGTCTATCTCTTCTATACTTCGTTAATGAGTAATCTTATCGGAGCGGGATGCATGAAAACTTTGGTTCACATCAATCTAACCTTTCTGATACTGATGAGTTTAAGTGTTTCTGCACTTGGCCAAAAGGTGAATCCCTGGGATATGCCATCGACTCCTGTTGAGCTCTATCAAAACTATGAGGCGACTCACCCCAAACAGTTTTTTCAGCACCTTCAAAGGGCCGCACTCTTTTACTATAAAGCCGGCAAAAAGAACGCGTTTGAGCAATGGAATCAGGGGTTTGGCGAGTCTCAGTGGGTTTCCCATGACGGCTTGTGGTTCTTAATGTCATTTAGTTGTAAAAGAGACATGGTACTGACTCAACCTGTGTTGAAAAAACTTCTCTATAGAAAAGGTGTCCTATCGGGTTTGATGGATGGAACAGGGAAAAGGATTGGAGACATCGCGTGTAATCAGTTGAGGGAAACCCCTAAAGGTACTGTCGTTTTTATGAAAAAATATTTCTGGTCGGGTGTAAAAGGGACGACGCGACAATTTTGGACAATGGTCAAAATACCAGGCACGGATATATATCTGGGACAATTTTATCCAACTAAAAAATATACTAAGAAAGAGCTATTGGAGGAAATAGATAGTTGGTATCTCAAAGATTACAATAAACTCTGGGAAATGTATGAAAAAAGTAAATAAGTCGTGGGTCAGTATAGCCATGATTTTTAGCATGGGCCTTAGTACGGTGGTTTACGCTGAAAAGGAAAACTCTTGGGACCGACCAAGTACACTAGAAGAGCTGTATGAGCAGTATTCGTATACCCCCGCTCAGTTAATATTGCATCATCTTCAAAGAGCGGCATTGTATTTCCATAAAGTAGGTAAAGACAAAGCGTTTGAAGCGTTGAATCGTGGTTATGGTGACTCTGAGTGGAATGCCAATGACGGCTATCGTTTTGCTATGATCATTAGTTGTAAACAAGACATTATTTACACTCACCCAACGTTAAAAAAAATGTTAAACAGGAAAGGTTTTCTCTCGAGTTATAAGGATGGAAAGGGCAAGCAGTTTTGGCTTATTGGTTGTAACAGCCTTAAAGAACACCCCAAAGGTTCAGTGACTTCTATCAATCTTTTTTGGTCTGGCATTAAAGGTTTGTCACAGCAGTTGGTCATCATGGTGCCTGTTCCCGGAACCGATTATCAGGTAAGTACGTTTTTTCCTACGTCGAAATATAGCAAGCTAGCTGTACAGGAGAAACTTGAGGAGTGGTCTTTGCTAGATTACAACAGACTATCTGAGTCCTATAAGAATAAGAGATATTTAAAATAATAAGATGGATAAGATAGTTTTATGAAAATCACCTATAAGATTGCCGCATTAATCCTTATTAGCGTACTTTCCCTGATTGGTATTTCCATCATATCTTCAGTCTTTAAAGCCCAAGAGCTGCAATATTATACACTGGTTGAAGAACTAAAGACGGCTCAAGCGCATATGCTAAATGCGTTGGTTTATGAAAAGAGTTTTGAAAAAACTTTCACCAACGATGAGCAGGTCTACCCACTACTAGAGAAAGCAACAGCAAAGTTAAAAAATATCAATGCAGGGCTTTTGGAAGATAATTCCCATAACATTGATGAGATTCTTGATTTAATCAATATATTTAGAGATTCTTTCGAAAAAATGGCGGCAAATGCTCGACAGCTAATTACAAAAAAGAACATCCTCAATACTCTGGCCGCAGATTATTTCGAACAACATCAAAAAGTCTCTAATAAACTCACAATGGATATCTCTGGTTCCATTTTTGAAGAGTATGGAGGCATTGGATTGGAAATATATGATGAAGTAGACACGGCGGATTTCGATGAAGGCCCTTTGCAAGAGTTGAATACCGCTAGTTTGCAGGTTTATTCAAGCATTAATCAGATTATTATTTTAGTGAACCAGGATCTGTTATTAGAAAATAGTGTTGAAAGATTTGATGAGCGATATACGAAGATCATAGAAAGGATTGAAGTTGAGGATATCAATGTAAGAAATCGATCAGAACTATTAAAAGGTGATATTTATCGAAAACTGTCTAAACAACTAACATTTACCTATAAGGGAATTGAAAAACTCGTGCCGGAGTTGAAAACTATCTATATAGAAAATCAACTTCTGTCTCAAGGGTTGGAGCGACATCAAAAAGAAATAGAAACCATTACTGGAAATATCACCGCTTTTTCAGAAAATCTTCGCTATGAAAGGCATCAAGCGGTCGCTCAATTTCAGTTGATAGGCCAAGGTTTTATTATGGTCTTGATGTTGGGAGGAGGGTTGGCTTTGGGGCGATCTATCACGAAACCTCTCTCTGTATTAGCTCGCGCGACAGAAGCCATGAAACCCGACCAGCTGGAGCAATTAAAGGCAAGTCGAAATGAAGCCGAACGCAAGTTGTTAGATGGAAGTGATGAGCTGAGTATCTTGATGAGGAGCTTTGATCGGATGCGAGAAGAAATTTTGGATAAGATTGAGGAGATTGAAGAGAAAAATCAATCCTTACAACGAATGGATCGAATTAAGGATCAATTTTTAGCAAATACCTCCCATGAATTGCGAACTCCGCTTAACGGTATTATTGGTCTCACAGATTCGTTGATCGACGGTATTGCGGGCCCCCTTTCTGATGTGGCCATTGATAATTTGTCCATGATTGTCCAAAGTGGAAAGCGGTTGGCAAATTTGGTCAATGACATTCTAGACTTCTCAAAAATGAAGAACCAGGATTTACAGCTTCAACTCCGTCCTGTGGATATACGGAGTTCTGTAACCTTGGTATTAGCCCTCTCGCATTCGTTAGTGAGTAGAAAATCGGTGAGATTGGTTAACCAGGTTCCAGATGACCTTCCCTTGGTCGAGGCCGATGAAAATCGTTTGGAACAGATCTTGATGAATTTGATTGGTAATGCGATTAAGTTTACGCATGAGGGGGAAATTAAAGTTTCTGCTGCAGTAATCGAAACACCATTATCCGGGGATGCATCGATAATAACTGATGGCGAAATAGTCACAATTGAGGGGGGTAACGGGAAAGACCTGATTAGAATTTCCATTACCGATACCGGGATTGGTATTCCTAAAGAAAAACAGACACGTATTTTTGAATCTTTTGAGCAAGCGGATGGTTCTACCGCTCGTGAATATGGAGGAACTGGATTAGGCTTGTCGGTGACTCAAAAGCTTGTCGAGTTGCATCAAGGAACGATTTTTCTTGAAAGTAGTGAAGGCCAAGGTTCTACATTTCATTTCACTCTGCCAGTGATTGAGGGGGCAGATTTAGAAATTAAAGATCAAGCATCAGTGTCTAGGGAAAGTGATCAACTGCATCTACTGAAAGTAACCCAACCTAACGTGGATAATGCTGAACTTGAAAACCAAGAGAGTAGGAGTCAAGAGCCTGGAATTCTAAAAACAGTATTGGTGGTGGATGACGAGCCGGTAAATGTTCAGATCTTAAAGAATCAGCTAAGCATGCAAGGCTATGAGGTGCTTGCTGCTTCTAATGGATTTCAGGCGTTAGAAATACTGAAATCTCGGCGTCCTGATTTGATTTTGTTGGATCTAATGATGCCGAGGATGAGCGGTTATGAAGTTTGTCAGAAACTGCGAGAAGATTTTGATATGAATACTTTGCCAGTAATCATGTTGACGGCAAAAAATCAGATTGAAGATATGATCGAGGGGTTTGGTGCAGGCGCAAATGATTATATGGTTAAACCGTTCCACAAAGATGAACTATTGGCCCGTGTGCGAACCCACTTGAAAATCAAGGAAGCCATTCAGGCCATCAAGGAAACGGAACGACTTCAGGTTGAGATACAAGAGCGTCAAAAACGAGCGGAGGCCCAGGAGCAGCATAAAAAGGAGTTTGAGCACAAAAATCAGCAGCTTGAATTGGCAAATGTGGAATTAGTGGCCACTCTGAATCAGCTTAAAAACACTCAGGAGATGCTAATTGAATCGGAAAAAATGGCTTCCTTAGGTAATCTTGTAGCCGGTGTGGCTCATGAGGTCAATACGCCTTTAGGGAACGGGATTACAGGAGCTTCTCATGGTTTGGAGTTGCTACGGGCGTTGAAAAAACAGCATGAGACCTCGAAAATGAGCCAAAAGTCTTTTGAAGAATACTTGAAGAAAGGAGAAGAAGTGGGAGCTCTTGTGATGTCAAGTTTACTTAAAGCTGGAAAGCAAATTCAAAGTTTTAAGCAAGTGGCTGTGGATCAAACGAATTACGACCAATTAAAATTTAATATGAAAAAGAGCCTTGAGGATATCTTTAATAGCCTGCACTACATGTTAAAAAAATGTAATCCAGAAATAATTATTCGATGTGATGAGTCTATTGAATTGGACAGCTATCCAGGTGCTTTTTCTCAAATTATCACTAATTTTGTCGCCAATTCACTCCTCCACGGTTTTGAAGGACGAGATAGCGGAACTATTACTATTGAGATAACCCCTGAAGGAGAGGAGGTCATTATAAAGTACTCAGATGATGGAGTGGGTATTCCGAAAGAAAATATAAAGAAAATATTTGATCCATTTTTTACTACCAAGCGAGCGATGGGTGGCACTGGGTTAGGCATGCATATTGTATTTAATTTGGTCCATCATCAACTAGGCGGCGCCTTAGATTGTGAAAGTACAATCGGGGAAGGAACAACCTTTACGGTCTGTTTGCCTAGATCACTATAAAGAAAGTTGCATGAGAAAATAGCGTTCTACTTTGCTTCCATTTGTTCGTAAAGTTGATTATAGGTTGGTAAGTGCCAGTTCATCATCATCGCTTCGACTTCCTCAACCGATTTATCGGGGATATTGAAATATGTTGTCATGATCACATCGGTGCCTGGAACTTTTAGCCCTACGAAATACTGTTGCATTGTTCCTGTAACACCGGCAGAGAAAAAATTAATTTTAACAGCGGCTCCTTTAGGATGCATTTTAATACGGTTGCATAAACCCAACCCTACAGATAACCCTTTTGCATCCTTAAACCCAGTGAACAACCCTTTTTTACCAACGATTTTTTTGACAACAGGGTGGGTTAAAAACATATCGCGTTTACAGCTTACTGCATTGGAGTAATGGGCATAGGTTCGAGTCACGGATTCATAAAGAGACCTAGGTTTTTGATTGAGATCTATTAGAAATTGTTTTTCTCCTACCACATGGTAATAAATAGCAGTTCGCTGTATGAGCTTAAATTTGGATTCTCGATCTAGGTCGGTAAACTCGTCGTAGATTTCTTGGGTTGTTTCCGGCGTCCAAACTCTCTCCCAAATCTCTCGGGAGTGAGCCTCATGGGAAATCCCTATAAGAAACATGTAGATTGAAAAAAAGCGGATGAGACGTTTCATTATCACCTCTTTGGCTGATGGATAACACTAGACTTCGAGAACTACTAACGTGTATTCATTATCTTATACTGATAAAGCGATAATCCACAATCTTTGATTTTGTTGAGAACCTTAGTCACACTACCCAGCAGTACTGAAATCTCTGATACGAGTGTGTATAATCCCCCCATGCCACAGGTTACCTCTAGTTCAACATCGCAAACATTCCAACTTCGACCTTATCAGCAACAAGCTGTTGATAAGGTCGTTTCTTATTTTCGCAACAGTGATGATGCTGCGTTGTTGGTATTGCCCACGGGAGCAGGCAAGAGTCTGGTTATTGCCGAGCTAGCTCGTATAGCGCGGGGGCGTATTTTAGTATTGGCTCACGTAAAGGAATTGGTTGAGCAGAACTGCGGTAAATATGAGAGCTATGGCCATAAAGCATCGATATTTGCCGCCGGACTTGGCCGAAAAGAGGCTGATTCTCAAGTAATATTTGGTTCTGTGCAATCGGTTGCTCGGAATTTAGATGCTTTTTCGGATAGTTTTTCGTTGTTAGTTATCGATGAATGTCATCGCGTGTCTCTGGAAGATAGCTCCGAGTACCAAAAAATTATTCGTAGCCTCAAAAAACATAACCCTCAACTCAAAGTGCTAGGTCTTACCGCAACACCCTATCGGCTGGATAGTGGTTGGATTTATCAGCAGCATTTAGGCGATAACTGTCAGCATTCCGTTGACCCAAAGCCTTTTAAGGCTTGTCTGTTTGAACTGCCTTTACGGTACATGATTGAAGAGGGGTATTTAACCCCCGCCACGTTGCTGGATGCCCCTGTGGCGTTATACGACTTTGAAAAACTTCGACCCAGTGCGTCGGGTGCTTATGCGGAAGCGGAATTAAATGCAGTGCTTAAAGGTTCAAAGCGGGCGACTAAGCGCATTATTGCCCAGGTAGTTGACAAAGCAGCGGACCGACAGGGAGTAATGATTTTTGCCGCTACCGTTGCTCATGCAAAAGAGATTGTAGCGTATTTACCGCCAGAACATTCGGCATTGATCATTGGCAATATGAAAGCCAAAGCCCGTGACTCGGTTATTAACGCATTTAAACAAAAACAGATAAAATTCTTAGTTAATGTATCAGTACTTACCACAGGGTTCGATGCGCCTCATGTGGACTTGATTGCTATATTACGCCCAACGGAATCTGTTGGGCTCTATCAGCAAATCATTGGTCGTGGTTTACGTTTAAGTGAGGGAAAGGTTGATTGTCTGGTGTTGGATTATGCTGGTAATCGACACGACTTATATCGCCCGAAAATTGCTGAACCCAAACCTAACGGGGGGAGTGAGGTGGTCGACGTGGTATGTCCGCTTTGCGCTCATCATAATCAGTTTTGGGGGATTATGGATGATCACGGATACTTAGTGGAGCACTATGGTCGACGCTGCAAAGGGTTGGTCGAGCCTACAGAATCGACGTTAACTTCACCCTTGACGCCTTCGTTGGAGCAGTGCGATTACCGTTGGCGTTTTAAAGTATGTGGAGTATGTGGAGAACAAAATGACATTGCGGCCCGTCAGTGTCACAAGTGCCATGAAATGTTAGTGGATCCTGATGACCAGTTAAAAAAGGCGCTAGCGCTACGCGATTGTCGGGTGTTACGTTGTTCTGGTATGACACTTGAAGCCTTTGATGCAAAAGGGGGGGAACGTTTAAAGGTGGTATACCACGATGAAGAAGGGGTGGAGATGAGCGAATACTTTGCGTTTGACACTTCTGCCCAGAAGGGGGCCTTTTATCATCAATTCTGTAAGTTCCACCTTAAAGAGCGTTCGCTGAACTTTAAAGCCACTTCCGTGACGGAGGTCGTGGCGAAAAAAGATAGCTTTCGAAAGCCGGACTTTGTAGTAGGGCGCAAGGGTAAGAAAGAGCGGTTCTGGCACATTACAGAAAAAATATTTGATTATGAAGGGCGTTACAGGAGGGCTAATGAGTTGAGTTAGATTTTTTGTGTTGCAGGTTGTTCCAATCAGCTTCAGCTTGTTTTTTGAGTGCATATGCAACACGATTAAAACCGCCATGCACATCGTCATAAAACAAAAAATATACCAGTGGTGAGAGCAAGCCAGAAAACCGATCGCTTGTAGTATAACTGCACCGGTCATTTGATAAGTTTTCTAGTTTTTGCTCACGCAGGGCTGACAATAAAGGAGATATTCCCAGCGTCATGCCCCATGACAAGCGGTGGGGCGAGTCAATTTTTTCGACCATTTCTGTTTGTATCCTGTCACCTCGTTTAGGCATGTTCACGTGTAGGTCTAGCGCGCCTCCTACCTTTAGCTCACCTTCTATCTTTACTGTGAAGGGGTTCCAGTGCGGATACTGTGTTAGATCTACCAGTATTTCCCACACTAATTCTATTGGTGCGTTAATTTCAACGGTGTCGGATATAACGGTGTGTGTGAACATTTTCATTTGTTTATCATTCTACCTATCGTACTGCCTATTGTGCCACAGGCTCTTGGGTTTCTATCGTTGGGCTATTGCTAACACTTTGTATCCAGGTTT
>CAJXXT010000060.1 GCA_913063495.1 uncultured Gammaproteobacteria bacterium
CGTTATGTAAAAATACACTTTTTTCTGCCCCGCGTCAGCTTGGTAATTCTGATATACTGCCAAAGCATATCGCAATGGCTCGTCAACTGTTATAACGTTCCGGAACCTTCTGTCATGACCCCTCCCTCTCGTCCCCCCTCCCGCTCTCGACAGTTTTCATTGTTTGATCAATTAATCAACCATGCAGATGATGCTTTACGCACCATTGCAGGGACTCATACAGAATCGCTAAGAGACAATCCTGCAGGCAACGAGGCGGAAGCTGAATTATCTAACGAGGAAAAAACACACACAGCGGGATTAATGCGAATAAATCACACCGGGGAGGTTTGTGCACAAGCATTGTACCAAGGTCAAGCGCTAACAGCCCGCTTACCAAGAGTGCGCAAGTCAATGGAAGTCGCAGCAAAAGAAGAAGAGGATCATTTAGCCTGGTGCGAAGATCGGCTACAAGAACTGGATAGCCACACCAGCCTTTTTAATCCCATCTGGTACGCAATGTCATTTGGTATTGGCGCTGCTGCCGGATTTGCTGGTGATAGATGGAGCTTAGGTTTTGTGGAAGAGACTGAAATTCAAGTGTGTGCGCATTTAAACGAACACTTAGAAAAGCTTCCCGCTCAAGATACTCGCTCCAAAAAGATCCTCACACAAATGCACCAAGACGAAGCCAAGCACGCCATTATGGCAAAACGAGCGGGGGCAGCAAACCTACCTCAACCCATCAAAAAAATGATGGCGTCTGTGTCCAAAGTTATGACAACAACAGCCTATAAATTATAGCGACTTAACAGCAGGCTAACTGGCCTTGTTTTAATATTGATTTTTACAAGTTGCACACTTGCTTATCCACCATCAAGACGTTATAACCCACTAATAAAGAACAAGTAATAAAATATTATGTTGATCTTATTTTAGACAAAGGAATTTTGTTCAATATATGAACACAACCAATACAGAAGCCACCCTAGAACCTAGCTTTAAACTTAAGGGTAGTCGCGTAACCATCACCATTCTTGAACTTTATGAATATGATTACGCCACCTTTAATGACCAGCTTGCAGAAACCGTTCGCAGTGCACCAGATTTCTTTCAACAAACCCCCGTCATCCTTAGCTTAGAACGTTGCAAGGACACTGGTTTTATCGACTTCATTGAACTCGGCGAACTATGTCGCGAATATGGTTTGGTTCCTGTAGCCATTCGGGGCGGAAGTGAAGATCAATTACTCTCGGCTAACGTGGCAGGTTTACCACATCTGCCTATTAATGCTGCAAAACCACCAGAAGCCCCAGAACCAAAAAAAGAACCTGAAACGGTAGCGGCCAAAAACTTAGTTGTCACCACCCCCGTTCGCTCCGGCCAACAGGTTTATGCCAAAGGCGGTGATTTAATCATCATTGCTCCCGTCAGCGCTGGAGCAGAAGTATTGGCAGATGGCAACATCCATGTTTACGGCCCGCTTCGAGGCAGAGCTTTAGCAGGTGTTAGCGGCGATAAGAGTGCACGTATATTTTGTCAAAGCCTTGAGGCTGAATTAATTTCCATCGCCGGTAGCTACAAAGTGAACGAAGACCTTCAAAAAGATCACTGGAAAAAAAGCACTCAGGCGAGCTTAACCGGAGACCAACTTATTGTCTCCGCATTCAAATAATTTACAGCGAATTAACTGCTTATTTACACCACAGAGGAATTACCCTTGAGCGAAATAATTGTAATAACGTCCGGCAAAGGCGGCGTTGGAAAAACCACAACCAGTGCAGCACTTGGTACTGGTTTGGCGCAAAAAGGACACAAGACTGTTATTATCGACTTTGATGTAGGCTTACGTAACCTCGATTTGATCATGGGTTGTGAGCGTCGCGTTGTATATGACTTCGTTAACGTTATCAACGGCGAAGCCAATCTCAACCAAGCACTCATCAAAGATAAGCGTACCGATAATTTATTTATCTTGCCCGCCTCTCAAACCCGCGACAAAGACGCCCTCACCCAAGAAGGCGTACAACGTGTTCTTGAAGAGCTGAAAAAGGATTTTGAGTACATTATTTGTGATTCACCCGCCGGTATCGAAAAAGGTGCGTTTATGGCAATGTATTTTGCCGATCGCGCCATCATTGTTACTAACCCAGAAGTATCTTCTGTACGTGACTCTGATCGCATACTAGGATTACTGCAAAGTAAGACATTCCGTGCAGAATCAGGCCTTCCTCCTATCGAAGAACATTTACTACTAACCCGCTACAACCCTGAACGTGTTGATTTAGGCGAGATGCTAAGTGTTGAAGATGTTGAAGATATTCTTGCTATTAAACTGCTAGGGGTTATCCCCGAGTCGGAGTCTGTCTTAAAAGCATCAAACCAAGGTGCCCCCGTCATACTTGATACAATCAGTAGCGCAGGGCAAGCTTACGATGATGCAGTTCGTCGCTTACTTGGTGAAGAGGTAGAGCAACGCTTTATCGAAAAAGCCAAACAAGGCATATTCAAGAGAATGTTCGGGGGAAGATAAATGGCATTTCTGGATTACTTTCGTACCAAGCAAAAAAATACGGCAAGCACAGCAAAAGAGCGCCTTCAAATCATTGTGGCGCACGAGCGCACAACACGAAATCAGCCTGATTATTTGCCGGCATTACAAAAAGACCTTATCGAAGTCATCAGCAAATATGTTGAAATCGACAAAGACCAGGTATGCGTTAGCCTAGACAAAGAGGGGGACTGTTCAGTTCTTGAATTAAATATCACGTTCCCTGAAGAACAAGCAGTAAGCTAAAACGTGCCGTTAAAGAATTACAGCTAAAATCAGCACAAATAAAAAGCCTCGCAAGAAATCTTACGAGGCTTTTTATTTGTGCTGATTTTAGCACCCTAGCCTTTTATAACTTCACGTGCTCCTTTAAAAGATTCACGCTCCTCCATCAAGCTCTCATACAATGCTTTTTCATCATCAGAAAGCGCAGGGCCAGTCCCTGCACCTAAGTCAATGTGAAGGTGTTTCTCTAGCTCTTTTGGCAATCCTTCTGATAACCCGCTTGGCAGATCACTATCTTCACTTAGCAGCGATACACCTATCAAGTCATTCGGCATATAAAGCGGCTTTGCCAATAGCATTTTTTTATGAGGATCTGAATTCAACTCAATATTTCGGATATTACAAATACGCTCGATAGCGATATCAAAAGCTTTTTCAATACCGTGAGCCCCCACTGAAACAGTCTTATGTTTGGCGGGTTTATCTGGTAACTTAATTCTGATTTTAAACTCTTGCCAATCCTTCCTTCCTGCACGAGAGCGCGACTGTATTTGCAGCCCGACCACTCTGCCATCTTCATGAACAACACCATCACCACGCAACGCTTTTAACTCTACGTGCGCCTTATATCGCTGATCAAGGCTCTCTTGTAACGCAATCGCTTCTTTTTCTGCACGCTTACGATCTTTACCTATACGTACATACTTCTGGATTTCTTTGCCATCCCAAGCCTTGGTGATCCGGTAATACTCCCTACTACCATCTTTAAGAACGGTAATCCCCATACGGCTAAACCTAATGTAGAAATTCTTATTGTTAATCGAATATCGTTAATCGAATATTACTTAACGCAAATACATTGAGGGGCCGAAGCAAGATAAATAAAACACACGAGAAAACAACCAGACAAAGCTCTCGCTTATCCGCTTGTGTATAAAAATCCAATTCTGCCCCCAGCTCCGGTATCAGTTTGATTACTGAAGCTACTTGTTAATGTACCCGTTCGGTGGTTATTTTCAAGGTTTTTGACGCAAAAAGCAGCGTCTCTACGATCAACTGAAGAGATATTCACCTAGGCAAAGTAGGGATCTAGCTAAAAGAACTCTCCGTCATCCTGACCAGCGCCTTCCGGTTGAGCAAAAGGATCGACCGACAGATCAAAGTCATCACCTAAACGCGGTTCCGGGGCGTTATTTTCCTGAGCAGGAACGTCTATTTCAAGGGGTATATTATCCTGAAGAATAAAATCATCCTCTAGAGGTACTGCAAACTCATCAATCTCACCATCAACGTCGCTACCAATATCATCAATGTCATCAAACTCCTCCCCTGACGGCTCCTCCTGCTCTGGAATTAATAGATCGTCAGGCACCTCCTCAAACGCACTTATCTCTCGATCTTCTTCAACCTCCTCTTCCTCATCTGCCTCACTACCCAAGTCAGCCACATCAGTCAGAATTTCAAAACCTTCCACTCCCTCCAGCCCAGCTTCCCTCAGCAAGTCTTCGGTAAACTCCTCATCTTCTGGCAATGCCTCTTCACCACTGATGATTTTGTCATCATTCTCCCCCTGGTTAATAACAATTTCCACTCGCCGATTGATACTGCGATTTTCATTAGAGTCATTTTCTACCAGCGGCCGAGTCTCCCCATGTCCAACAATGGTAAATTTCGCCGGATCCATGCTGCCAGTTTTTAATAATTCATGGGCAACAGAAACAGAGCGAGCCGATGAGAGCTCCCAATTAGAGCGGAATCGCAATGTAGCAATCGGTATATCATCGGTGTGACCAGAAACAGCAAAAACACCATTAATGCTTTCAATAGCGCCTCGAATCTTATCCATTATCGGAATAAAACTGCCTCGCAACGTCGCTGACCCAGACTCAAACGATCCTTTCTCTTTCACCCGAATAACAATTTGGCGCCCCTGAGTTTCTACCTCAATACGCCCTTTACGAATTTCGTCCATCAATTTTGCGGCGGCTTTTACCGCATCGGCTTGGGTTTTTGCTTCAAGCTTCTTTTTGATTTTTTCCATCGCCTTTTCGACGTCTACTTTCTTATCATCGTCCGAGCTTTCCCCTTTTCCCTCCCGATCATCACTTTTATCGGACTCAGGGGTACATTGCACATCCAACGTACTGGCAAGATCATCTACAGTGTGTTGGCGCACTTCGTTAAGAACGGTGGGCTCAGGTTTGCCCGGTGAAAACTCCTGAGCAATAATGGAAGTACCCTTTGGTGTTGAATCTGCCTTAAT
This sequence comes from uncultured Gammaproteobacteria bacterium, assembly GCA_913063495.1. Taxonomy (GTDB): domain Bacteria; phylum Pseudomonadota; class Gammaproteobacteria; order Pseudomonadales; family Ketobacteraceae; genus 42-54-T18. Next base: position 5,019 of record CAJXXT010000060.1, read on the forward strand.
TTGCTTCTGAACGCCAAACGCCTCCTTCATGGAACCAGCAACTTGCTTGTATTTCTGAGCATCCATCTCAGAGAAAGCTAACAGTAAAACAAAGAAACACATCAACAACGACATCAAATCGGCAAAGGTGGCTAGATACGCTGGCAGCCCCGCAGGGCATTCAGGGCATTCGCACTCTTCATCATTCACGGTTTAAACCGCCCAAACCGCATCAACCATCATCTTCATCAGAGCCACGCTTACCTTCGGCAAGATAAGCCTTCAACAACGATTGAATCACCCTTGGATTCTGGCCTGCCTGAATAGCGACCAGAGCATCAATAATCATAGATTTCACACGAGCTTCTTCATTTGCTCGAGTTTTACATTTATCGGCTATTGGCAAAGCCACCATATTAGCAATCATTGCACCATATAATGTTGTTAACAGCGCTACCGCCATCGCTGGTCCAATCGACTTTGGGTCATCCATATTGGACAACATCTGCACCAAACCTACCAAGGTTCCAATCATTCCCATAGCAGGAGCCACATCGCCGACTTGTTGCCACAACCCCGCACCCTGCATATGGCGACCCATCGCTTCTTTCATATCTTTAGTCAGCATACCTTTCACAACTTCTGGGTCATGACCATCCACCAACAACGTAATACCTTGCTGCAAAAAATCATTACTAACTTCCTTGCCTTCCAGAGACAATAGCCCTCCTTTACGCGCGGTATCTGCAATATCCACAACTTCAACAATAATTTCTTCAGGAGGTGACAGCGAGAACTTAAAACTCTTTCCCGCTACTTTAAATGCGCCAAGAAACTCCCCCATGGGGTATTTCATCAAAATCGCAAACAAGGTGCCGCCAAAAACCACTAATATTGAAGGCAGGTTCACAAAAATCAGTACATTACCGCCCGTTGCCATTGCAGCAATAACAATAGTAAAAGCCCCTACTAGCCCTACCAGGGTTGCTAAATCCACACTTCCAACTCCATTATCAACACCGTCACGTCTCACAAAATAACCGCTTATATAACTTAGTCTAGACAGGATTCTGAAAAATTCAGGCTAATAACAAAGGTTTCATTGACCAACCCCCCACTATTTCGGTAAGTTGGCCCCTCGAAACGCAGGGGTAGGGTGCAATGGCTAAAAAGAAAGACACAGTCGACTTTGAAAAATCGTTGAAAACACTCGAAAAGATCGTCGATGACATGGAAACCGGCGAGCTTTCACTAGAACAATCCTTGACGGCTTTTGAGAAGGGCATAAAACTCACAAAAGATTGCCAAACGGCGTTAAACCACGCCGAACAACGGGTGCAAATCCTTATTGAGCAACACGGTGAAGAAAGCCTGGAACCCTTTGAGGCCGACGAGTAGCCCATCCACCATGCAAAACCCTTTAGAATTCGACCTAGCGTCATACCTAAAACAATGCCAGGAAAAAGTGGACGTTCGCTTAGCGCACTGGCTTGTAGAGCAACCTAGCGTTTCCCACCACCTAGCCGAAGCCATGCATTACGCAATATTTAACGGTGGTAAGCGTGTCAGACCTATCCTTGTATTTGCAGCAGCGGAAGCATTAGGTGCCAATACAAATCAAGCGGTTGATGCGGCATGCGCACTAGAGATGGTACATGCATACTCGCTAGTCCACGATGACTTACCAGCAATGGACAATGACGACCTACGTCGAGGCAAGCCAACTTGTCATATCGCATTTGATGAAGCCACCGCAATTTTAGCGGGAGACTCCTTGCAATGTTTTGCTTTCGAAGTACTCACAGAAAGCGACCTACCTGCAATGACAGACAATATCAAACTATCCATGATTCGCACACTTGCCAAGGCCAGCGGAACCATCGGCATGGCAGGAGGGCAGGCTCTTGACCTAGCATCTGAAGGCAAACAACTTACATTAGAAGAGCTGGAAACCGTACACCGACACAAAACAGGGTGCCTAATACGGGCTAGCGTTGCTATGGGCGGAATGATCGCACAAGGCAGCAAACAGCAAATGCTAGCTCTCGACGAATACGCCAATGCTATCGGCCTGGCGTTTCAAGTCCAAGATGATATTCTGGATATCATTAGTGATACTGAAACCTTAGGTAAGCAACAGGGGGCAGATATTGCGTTAAACAAAGCAACCTACCCTAACATTCTCGGACTAGAGGCCGCCAAACAACTGGCCCAAGACCTGAACCAAAATGCGCAAAACGCCCTGATCTCATTTGATGAGAAAGCTTTACCACTACGCGCCCTTGCCAATTACATCGTTTCTCGCAGTCATTAAGATTGACACTACTGCAACAACCTTAGTGACCTAGAAAAGCCGCATAAAGCACTGCCGTTTTCATATCTGAATAGGGTATAATCCCTGCTTACACCGACCTGCCAAGAGTTTGCTGTTTTTATGCTCACTGAAATCCCCTTAACACGTCCTTCTACCCCGCTGCTGGACAGCGTAAATTCTCCAGCGCAATTACGTGCACTCAGTGAAGAACAGTTACCGAATCTCGCCCATGAATTACGTCAATATTTGCTGTTCTCTGTGGGTAAAACAGGCGGTCATTTTGGTGCTGGGTTAGGGGTCGTTGAGCTCACCATCGCACTACACTATGTATTTAACACCCCTAGCGACCGCTTAGTATGGGATGTTGGCCACCAGGCATATCCACACAAAATCCTCACGGGCCGTCGCAAAGAAATGTTAACGCTTCGCCAAAAAGACGGTTTATGTGCGTTCCCAAATCGAGAGGAAAGCGAATACGACACCTTTGGTGTTGGTCATTCAAGCACCTCCATCAGTGCCGCGCTAGGTATGGCCTTAGGCTCTGAGCTACAAGGCCTGCTTAACAAGCACGTCGCCATTATTGGGGATGGTGCCATGACCGGCGGCATGGCATTTGAAGCAATGCAACACGCCGGGCACCTCAAAACCAATATGCTCATCATTCTGAATGACAACGACATGTCTATCTCAGAAAGTGTCGGTGGTTTATCAAACTACTTCTCACGTATCTGGGCTAGCCGTAGATACAACTCATTAAGAGAGGGCGGGAAAAAAGTTTTAGAAAGCATGCCTAATGCGATGGAATTTGCTCGTCGCACGGAAGAACACATGAAAGGCATGGTATCCCCTGGAACCCTATTTGAAGAAATGGGCTTTAACTATGTTGGCCCTATTGATGGTCATAATATAGAGAAGTTAACGCTGTATCTTGAGAAGCTAAAAGATCTTCCCGGACCTCGGATTTTACACGTCATCACCCAAAAGGGTCGCGGCTTCACACCCGCTGAAAAAGACCCTATAGGCTATCATGCTCTGGGAAAGGTTGACCCCAAACCTCCGGTAAAAGCCACCACACAAGATAATGCTACACCACCACCGGCCAAACCAAAGTACTCCGATATATTCGGGCAGTTTCTCTGTGATGTTGCCGAGAATGACCAACGTTTACTAGCCATCACTCCCGCCATGCGCGAGGGGTCTGGTATGGTCACGTTCTCAAAGCGCTTCCCAAAGCAATATCAAGATGTTGCAATAGCAGAACAGCACGCCGTTACGCTAGCAGCTGGAGCGGCTTGTGAAGGGCTAAAACCCATTGTGGCTATATACAGTACTTTTTTGCAGCGAGGCTATGACCAACTAATCCACGATGTTGCATTACAGAATTTAGACGTACTGTTTGGAATTGATCGAGCTGGTTTAGTTGGGGAAGACGGCCCAACCCACGCTGGCGCTTATGATTTGAGCTTTATGCGCTGCATTCCCAACATGATCATCATGGCACCATCTAACGAAAATGAATGCCGCCAAATGCTTTACACTGGCTACAAATATCCAGGGCCAGCTGCCGTACGCTACCCTCGTGGCACAGGGCCAGGCGAAGCCATCGCCCAAACAATGGTAGAGCTGCCTCTTGGAAAATCCAACACCTTACGAGACGGTAAAGGCATCGCTATTTTGGCGTTTGGCTCCATGGTAGAAACAGCCCGCCAAGCCGCCGATAACCTTAACGCGACACTTATCGACATGCGCTTTATTAAACCGCTTGATGAAGAAGCGGTTATTCACGCAGCGAACCAGCATTCACTCATTGTTACCGTAGAAGAAAATGCCATCATGGGCGGTGCAGGCTCTGCGGTAAATGAAGTGCTCGCTCGCGAAGGCATTGTACTTCCGCTATTAAATCTCGGCATTCCCGACAGCTTTATCGAACATGGCAAACCATCAGAAATGCTTAATGCTTGCTCACTTACCCCCACAGGTATCCAAGAAAGCATTGAAATCCGCCTACAAAAACTTGAAAGCCAACGTAACGCCAAAAACGTGAGCTAATTTACATGTACCAAACTACATGAGCTGACCTATGTTCTACGTAATCTTCGCCCTTCTCTTTCTAGCTCTAAGTATTCTTCCCGGCATGTGGACACGCGCAACACTAGCCCGTTACAGCAAGCCCCGTAAAGACATTCAGTATAACGGCGAAGAATTTGCCAAAGCGCTCATCAGCAAATTCAAACTGCACAACGTCAGCGTTGAGGCCGCCCCTAACAATGGCGATCACTACGACCCCACCGACAAAGTTGTTCGCCTAAGCCCCGACAGGATGAAAACCAATAGTTTAACGGCTATTGCCGTTGCTGCCCACGAGGTTGGGCACGCCCTGCAAGATGCCACTCAATACCCAGGATTTTCTGCAAGCGGCAAGGTTCGTATCGCCGCCCACCACTTCCGACAAATGGGCACCTGGGTATTTGTTCTTGCGCCAGTTGTTGCGATCATTAGTAAGAACCCAATTATTGGCATGGTGACAGCAGCAATTGCGTTGATGAGTTATTTTTTATCGGCCGCAGTACATCTATTTAATTTACCCATTGAATTTGATGCCAGCTTTAAACGTGCATTACCGATATTAGAAGATTGCGAGTACCTTAGCGAAAGCGACTTAAAGGCCGCCCGAAAAATCCTTAAAGCCGCTGCTATGACGTATGTGGCAGGTGCGTTGTTAAATATTTTACCCTTCGGGCGATTGCGACGCTAACACTAAAAAAATCACCCAACAAAATGAACCACTCCAAATAAAATTGCCCAGGCAAATACCCCCGCCACAACATCATCAATCATAATACCTAAACCACCGTGTACTTTTTTATCTAACCACGAGATCGGCCAAGGTTTCCAAATATCAAAAATCCGAAACAACACAAACCCTAACAATGCCCAATACCAGGTCACAGGTATCGCGATCATGGTAATCCAATAACCCACAAACTCATCCCACACTATCCCGCCATGATCATGTACCTGCCAATCCTTAGAGGTTTTACCACAGATATAAATCCCAATTATGGCAGCAACCAAAACTATCGCGCAATAAGGTAGTAAAGCCAACTGTGATAGCGGCCAATACAACAACACAGCCATCACCGTACCAAACGTACCCGGAGCCTTAGGGGCCGCACCGCTACCCAAACCAATAGCCAAAAAGTGAATAGGATGTTTAAAACTGGATGATGGCACCTTGTTCATAAATAGACTGACTCGTTTTGAGAAACAAGCAACCTTACCAGGAAACCACCAACAACCCCAGCACTAGGGCGGCAAACAATGGCACAGTAAACGATAGCGCGACAAAGACGGCGTTTCATTTAAGACACTCTGATGTCTGATCCGCCCCCTTGCAAAAATAGAGCAATTACTCTAATGTAATTTCATCCAACACCTAACATAGTGAAATAAACATGAGCACTCTTTTCGGTTTATCCGTTTCTCCCTGGTCTGAAAAAACACGCTGGGCACTTGATTATGCAAATGCCCATTATCAATACCAGGAGTTCACTCCAATGATATCCAATCTGAGCGTACGGATAAAGTCTAAACGTTTCTTCAACAGAATATCTGTCCCCCTGTTAATTGATGGTGACAGTGTATTTTCCGATTCGTTTAGCATCGCAAAACATGCCAATACATTTTCCAAAAAAGGCTCGCTATTCCCACAAGACAAACTTGACGATATTGATCGCTGGAACAACATCAGTGAACAGACACTTGAAGCTGGCCGGGCATTGGTTGTTATTAAAATGCAATCCAATCGAGACGCGTGCTTAAAAAGTTTACCTCCATTTTTTCCCGAACCTATAAAGCCACTAATGTTACCTGTAGCAAAATCGGGATTATTTTATCTGAAAAAGAAATACGTTTTTAACAAGGAGGACACTCAGCGTTACGAACAAACTATCGAAGATAACCTGCAAAAGTTACAAGATGCTTTGGCAGGCAGCCCTCAGTATTTATTGGGCTCATTCACGTATGCCGACATTTGTATGGCGGTGACATTACAGGTAATAAAACCCATACAAAATAGTCATATTATGCTCGATTCAGCAACAGAAAAATGCTGGACAAACGAGGCATTAGCAGGGAAATTCAGCGACCTTATCACATGGAGAAATAGTATTTACCAACAATACCGGGGATAACTCATGATACCCCCAGTTACGATCTCGCATCGCCAATAATAACTACCCGTTTGCAACTTTCAAACGGGTTTCCTGACTCGACAAGTACTCATCATAAGTACCCTGAAAATCAATCATTTGTTGATCTTTGATTTCAACTACGCGAGTAGCCAATGACGAAACAAACTCTCGGTCATGGCTAACAAAAATCAACGTACCTTCATAACTTTCTAATGCTAAATTAAGCGCCTCAATGGCTTCCATATCCAAATGGTTTGTAGGCTCATCCATAATAAGCACATTGGTATCCATCAACATCAACTTTCCAAACAACAAACGGTTCTTTTCACCACCAGAACACACCCTTGCCTTTTTATTAAAGTCGTCAGCGGTAAACAATAAGCGACCTAACGTTGAACGGACAAACAAATCATCATGATTGGGTTTTCGCCACTGCCCCATCCAATCAAACAAATTCAAATCAGAATCAAAGTCAGCAGTGCTATCTTGCGGACAGTAACCAATCATCGCATTTTCAGACCATTTTATGGCGCCGTCATTCGCCTCGATTTCATTCATCAAACAACGTAAAAATGTCGATTTACCTGCACCGTTCTCACCAATAACCGCAAGGCGGGCACCCGCTTCCAAAATCAGATTTCCATTCTTAAATAAGGTTTCTCCATCAAAACCATGGCTAATACCTTCTAGCACGACCGCTTGGCGATGTAACTTCTTTACTTGTTTAAAACCGATAAACGGTGTTGCACGACTCGACGCTTTCACCTCATCAAGCTCAATTTTTTCTAACTTCTTCGCCCGAGAACTCGCCTGCTTTGCTTTTGAGGCGTTAGCAGAGAAACGATTAACGAATTGTTGCAGCTCATCCATCTCTGCACTCTTTTTCGCATTTTCGGTATGTAACTGCTCTCGAATTAACGTTGATGCCGCAATAAAGGCCTCATAGTTACCAGGGTAAACACGCAATTCACCGTAATCTATGTCTGCCATATGTGTGCAGACAGAATTCAAAAAGTGCCGATCGTGAGAAATAATAATCATCGTACACTTACGGTCATTCAAGACATCAGCAAGCCAATTAATCGCGTGAATATCCAAGTTGTTTGTAGGTTCATCCAATAACAAAATATCAGGATTAGCAAACAATGCTTGAGCTAGTAACACTCGCAACTTCCAGCCGGGGGCAACCTGCTTCATCAAACCAAAATGAAAGGATTCCTCGATCCCCGCCTCCAACAAGATATCACCCGCACGGCTTTCAGCGGTATAACCATCCATTTCTGCAAATTCGACTTCTAAGGCCGCCACTTTCATGCCGTCGTCTTCAGACATTTCCGGCAGGTCATATATGCGATCGCGCTCTTGCTTCACCTTCCATAACGCTGCATCACCCATAATTACAGCATCAACAACAGAATACTCTTCAAATGCAAACTGATCCTGGCTTAACGTACCGACAGTATTATTTGGGGTAATTGAGATATTCCCAGAAGTAGGTGTTAATTCACCACTTAAAATCTTCATAAACGTCGATTTTCCGCATCCATTGGCGCCGATTAAGCCATAACGATTACCGTTACCAAATTTTGCGGATATGTTTTCGAACAAAGGCTTAGCGCCAAACTGCATGGTGATATTAGCTGTGGAAATCAAAGACGTATTCCTGAAAACTGAAGGGTGTATGCGAAGGGGCGGACTATAAAGAGTTCACGCATTAATGTCGAGCATAAAACTGTACAGGAAATGTACGAAAAGGGAAAAATGACTAAAAGTGCTGATATCCTAAGCCAACAAGCTCCTCCCCGCCCTTTTCGACAATGGAAGCCCCCTCTACAACACTCCCTATTCGTGTAAGTGTAACAATTTGCTCGGCCGCTAACGCATCAACGGATTCCCTTTTATTTTCTGGTGCGGTAAAGCACAGCTCGTAATCATCACCTGCATTGCAAGCTAACAGCCTGTTCTCACGCTCGCTTTTATCTCCAAATAAACAACCCGCCATAACAGCATCTGACAATGGAACTGACTCAAGCACCAAACGTGCCCCCACCTCGCTAGCAGATAACACATGCTGAAGGTCAGCCAACAAACCATCGGAAATATCAATACAGCTTGTGGCGATACCACGCAACGCCTGCCCTAACGCAAGGCGAGGCTGCGGCCTATTAAATCGTTGCAATGCGTCGAGCAAATACTCGTCAAAACGCGAACCATCAGGTGCCTCAAAATCAGACAATACCATTTCTAATCCTGCCGCACCGTGGCCTATCACACCTGAAACATACACGTCATCTCCAACACAAGCACCATGGCGAGTTAAGGCCTCACCCACCGGCACCGCACCAGTAACATGTATTGAAATAGACAACGGGCCTTTGGTGGTATCACCTCCCACAAGCTGAATTCCAGTCTGCTGAATCAACTCAGCCATTCCATTACAGAAACCCTCAACCCACTGTGTATTTCTATCAGGTAGCGTGATGCAAAGCGTAAACCAAAGAGGGCTAGCACCCATCGCGGCCAAATCACTTAAATTCACGGCAAGAGATTTAAAACCAATATCAAATGCAGATGTACTATCGGGGAAATGTACGCCGGCAATAAGCGTATCAGTAGACACCACCAACTGGGAATTAGCAGGTGGGGTTAGAATTGCACAATCATCACCAATGCCAAGCTCAACGCCCTTCCCCACACCTTTTGAGGCAAGGGTAGAGAAATAAGCTTGGATAAGTTCAAATTCATTCACACAAATGATGCTTTAGGTTTTAGGCTTGTTTTTTTCACGGTGCGCTCGCACTTCAACCATACGTATCGCTTGTGATGCTTTATCTAAAATACCGTTAACGTACTTATGGCTTTCGGTAGCTCCAAAGGTTTTAGCAAGCTCAATCCCCTCGTTTATCACCACGCGATAAGGTACATCGAGGCGCTTTAACAACTCATAAATACCCACTCGAAGAATAGCTAATTCCACTTGATCGAGATCTTTCTTATCTCTATCAAGGTATTTTTCGAAACTTCCATCAACATCATTTACACAAGAAGGAACTCCGTGCAACAACATGTGGAAGTATTCGGTATCGGTTTTCTTAAAGTCATTTTCAGCATGAAATTGAGCTTCAATATCCGTAAGGTTTGCACCTGTCATTTGCCATTGATATAACGCTTGCACAGCAAAACGACGCGCTTTTTTGCGAGCGGCCGGTTTTGCCGACATAGGCTTTGACTTTAGTTTGGCGTTTGGTGTTGCCTTGTCCTGCTCTGAATCATTACTCACAATAACAACCTACGCTTCTAAATTACGAAGCAAACTAACCATTTCTAATGCGCCCAAAGCGGCTTCAGCCCCTTTGTTCCCAGCTTTTGTACCTGAACGCTCAATAGCTTGCTCAATGCTATCCACCGTTAACACACCAAATGCAACGGGAATATCTGTTTCCAAACTCACGCTCGCAATACCTTTAACACATTCACCAGCAACGTATTCAAAATGCGGTGTGCCACCTCGAATGACAGCACCGAGTGCAACAATCGCATCGGGCTTACGAGTTTGTGCTACTTTTTTCACTGCCAATGGCATTTCAAACGCACCCGGCACACGAACAATCTCAATATCTTTTTCTGCGATACCATGACGCACTAACGCATCCACAGCACCTTCAACAAGGCTTTCAACAACAAAGCTATTAAAACGTCCTACAACCAGCGCAAACCGTGCAGAGATAGTACGAAAATCACCTTCTATTGTTTTGATATTGCTCATTTTTCATTACCTTATTCATTAGTCGTATATTGTGATACGTATAACTTGATCTTATATTTCGCAACAATGCTTTTAGCACTATTCGCTTAATTCGTTACTGCTGATATAACCTGACACTTCCAAGTCAAAACCAGACAATGCATTAAAGCGCATCGGGGCACTTAGCAAACGCATTTTACTGATACCAAGCTGGCGCAGAACTTGTGCGCCGGTACCGATATTTCGATACACACCTTTTCCATCTTGAGTTTGTTCTCGATTAGGTCGTCGCCCTTGATAGAAGCTTTCTACCAATTCACCGATACATTGATCTTGGAAAGAATCACCTAACAACAACACCACACCAGCATCAGACTGGGAACTCACAAAACGCAACGCTCGAGAAAGACTCCAACCCGAACCTTCGTTTTTAATCGCTCCCATTAAATCACGAATGGGATCCGCTATATGTACTCGTACGTAGGGCTCTTCTGACTCAGCCAAGTCCCCTTTAACCAAAGCAATATGCGTTTGGTTTTCAATAAGATCTTGAAACACATGCATTTGAAAATCACCAAACTCGGTCGGCAAAGTTTCTTCTCGCATCTTTTCAATGGTTTTTTCGTTAAAAGTTCGGTAATGAATCAAATCAGCAATGGTACCGATCTTTAAACCATGCTCTTCAGCAAATACTTCTAAATCAGGACGTCGAGCCATGGTGCCATCTTCATTCATGATTTCTACGATAGCTGCCGCAGGTTCATAACCTGCCAATCTCGCCAAATCACAACCGGCTTCCGTATGCCCGGCTCGGCGTAATACGCCACCATTTTGCGCTTTTAATGGGAAAATATGTCCGGGCTGCACAATGTCTTCAGGTTTTGCATCACGTGCCACGGCAGCAAGAATCGTTGTTGCTCTGTCTGCAGCTGAAATACCGGTGGTCACACCCTCTGCCGCTTCAATTGACAGCGTAAAGTTGGTGCCATGCTGACACTGGTTAGCATCAACCATTAACGGCAGCTTTAACTTTTCACAACGTTCTTGAGATAGGGTTAAACAAATTAAACCTCTCGCATGGGTTGCCATAAAGTTAATATCCGCTGGGCGAACCATGTTAGCTGCGATAATTAAGTCGCCTTCATTTTCACGATCTTCATCATCCATCAGGATAACCATTTTACCCTGTCGAATATCGTCTATAAGTTCTTCTATGGTATTCAGCTTCATTTCTGCGTCCTACTAATTTGTCGTATTAAGTGAGCGATAGTACTCATTTATTAAATACTATCGCCTATTCAAAAAGCCATGCTCAGCAAGGTGTGCCAATGTCACACCTTGTTCTTTATTCGTTATTGGCTCTGCAGCTTTATCACCGAGCAACAAGCGCTCCAAGTAGCGGGCTATAATGTCCACCTCTAGGTTCACTTCAACGCCTGGCTGCCACAAGTCAACAGTGGTCTCACCAGAGGTATGAGGCACTATATTTAACGAGATGATGGCACCGTTAATATTATTAATAGTTAAGCTCACTCCATCAACACAGATAGAACCTTTTTCAGATAGATAACGTGCCAGTTCGTTCGGTGCTTTTACCTGCAAATGGATGGATCGTGCATCCTCTTTTCGAGATAAGATTTCACCCAGTCCATCCACATGACCACTAACAATATGGCCACCCAAACGTGTTGTTGGTGTTAACGCCTTCTCTAAATTGACGCTTACACCAACAGATAGCTGCTTAAAGCTGGTTCTTTTTAAGGTTTCCAACGACACATCAGCCCAAAAACCATCACCCAATAGCTCTACTACGGTAAGACACACACCATTAGTGGCGATACTATCACCAAGCTTTACATCCCCTAAGTCTAGCTTGCCACTATGCACGCGCAACCTGACATCGCCACTGCGAGTTTCCATTCGGGCAATATGACCCACCGCTTCAATAATACCTGTAAACATCTATGATTTTCCTACTGCACAGGGAATCGTGTAGTGAATACAAAGGTCATCACCCACGTGTTTCACTTCTTTCATCGTTAGAGATAGCTTGTTTTTCATGGTATCGATTCCCGGCATCAACAGCACTGGCCGAGCATCACTACCCATTAGCGTTGGAGCCATATACAGAACCCATTCATCCACCAAACCTTGCTGTACAAAGGCGCCAGCTGTCGTTGCCCCGGTTTCCACAAGTACGTCATTCACTTCACGAGACGCTAATTCGGTTAACAGTGCATCAAGATCCACTTTGGTCGATGCCTCTTTATTCGGCAAACATAACACTTCTGCCCCAGCAGCCTCCAAGGCGGCTTGACGCGGTGCATTTTCTGTCGCACAAACAATGAGGGTATTTCCAGGCAAGGTCAACATTTTGGCTGTTGCAGGAGTGCGCAGCTGAGAGTCAAGAATAACCCGCAACGGTTGGATAGGTTCAGCCAATATATTTGGCCACTCATCATCGTTAATCCATGTCTCAGGCCTTACGGTTAAAGAGGGGTCATCGATAAGTACAGAGTCAATACCGGTAATAATCGCCTCGCTTCGAGCCCGCAAACGCTGTACGTCTTGCCGAGCTCCGGCCCCCGTTATCCAATGGCTTTCACCAGAGGCCATCGCGGTACGGCCATCGGCACTCATCGCTGATTTCACTCGCACCCATGGCTTCCCAACAGACATTCGCTTTATAAAACCGGAATTAAGCTGTTCAGATTCTGTTGCAAGCAACCCGCATGACACCTCAATACCCTGCTCACGCAACAGGTTATAACCATTACCAGAAACCAATGGATTCGGATCTTGCATTGCACCAACAACTCGGGAGATGCCGGCATCAATTAATGCCTGAGAACAAGGAGGGGTTCGACCAAAATGACTGCAAGGTTCAAGGGTAACGTAAGCGGTGGCGCCTTTAGATTGTTCACCTGCTTGCACAAGCGCATTAACTTCCGCATGACCTTGGCCTGCAATCTGGTGCCAACCTTCACCTACGATGCTGCCATCGTTAACAATGACACAACCAACTCGGGGGTTAGGGTGGGTACTATAAAGCCCTTGCCTGGCTATTTGTATGGCACGGGCCATATAGCGAGTATCATCTGTAGAGAAAGCGACTGTTTTCATAAGGTCGATGATGTCATAAAGAACACTGCAAATTTGCATATTTCAAACAAGGACAGGGAGTATACCATAGGAGAGCAGTAATCACTGCGAGGTATTTTTCAAAGCGACAGGGCTGCCGCCACTATTCAACCCCTATTTAGACCCTATGTTGAAGGCCCTTTTTGCAGGCGGTCAATCTCATCTTTAAACTCACTAATATCTTGAAAACTACGATACACCGATGCAAAACGAACAAATGCCACTTCATCCAGCTCCCTTAGCGCCTCCATTACCTGCTCACCTACCACCTGCGAATCGACTTCTCTCTCGCCCGTCGCTCGCAAACGAGAACATATGCGGTTCACGGCAGCCTCTATTTGCTCTGTACTCACTGGACGCTTTTCAACCGCCCGCTGAATACCACTACGCAGCTTACTCTCATCAAAAGGCTCTCGAGTACCGTCTTGTTTTACCACTTTGGGCATAACAAGCTCTGCCGTCTCATAGGTGGTATAACGCTCCCCACAAGCCACACATTCGCGACGGCGCCGTACCTGTGTACCATCGGCCACAAGGCGAGAATCAATAACCTTGGTTTCATTCGCATTACAAAACGGGCAGTACATGGCATTTCCTTTACACTGATGGTTATAAAAAAGGCCGCCTTATAGGCAGCCTTTTTTACTGGAGCACTCATTCGTAGTATCGAGTTACTATACAATTTAGTAACAATTCGATCTACTCTCGGAGCTATTTAGCCCCATATACTGGAAGCTTCGCACAAATCACTCCAACTTTCTCTTTCACTTGAGCAATAACATTGTCATCACCCATGTTATCAAGAATGTCACACATCCAGCCTGCAAGCTCTGTTACATCAGCTTCACTGAAGCCGCGGCGAGTTACTGCTGGCGTTCCAATACGTAATCCACTTGTCACAAATGGAGACAATGGGTCATTTGGAACCGCGTTTTTATTCACGGTTATATGTGCCTGACCCAACGCAGCATCGGCATCTTTACCTGTGATGTTTTTACTAATCAAACTTAACAAAAACAGGTGATTATCTGTACCGTCGGATACCACATCAAAACCACGTTCAATAAATACTTTTGCCATCGCCTTCGCGTTCACAATCACCTGCTTTTGGTATTGTTTGAACTCATCACTCGCCGCCTCTTTAAAGCAAATGGCTTTTGCAGCAATGACGTGCATTAGCGGGCCACCTTGGCCTCCTGGGAATACAGCAGAATTTAACTTCTTCTCTATTTCTGGATTCGCCTTAGCGAGAATCAAACCACCACGAGGGCCGCCCAATGTTTTATGAGTCGTCGTTGTTGTTACATCTGCAATTTGCACTGGGTTAGGATACTCACCCGCAGCAATCAAACCAGCAACGTGTGCCATATCAACCATCAAATACGCACCAACTTCATCGGCAATATCACGAAAACGCTGCCAATCCATGACGCGAGAATATGCAGAGAAACCTGCGATGATCATTTTTGGTTGGTGCTCACGAGCTAGCGCTTCAACCTGATCATAATCCACTTCACCGGTAGCGTTGTTTAGACCGTATTGAACAGAATTATAGATTTTTCCAGAAAAGCTTACTTTTGAACCGTGAGTAAGGTGACCACCGTCAGCCAAGCTCATGCCCAATACCGTGTCGCCAGGCTTAAGTAGTGCCATGTAAACCGCTGAGTTAGCTTGAGAACCTGAGTGAGGCTGAACATTAGCATAGTCGGCACCAAACAATGCTTTAACACGATCAATCGCTAACTGCTCAGCTACATCGACATGCTCACAACCACCATAATAACGCTTAAAAGGGTAACCTTCCGCATATTTGTTTGTTAAAACAGAACCTTGCGCCTGCATTACAAGTGGGCTGGTGTAGTTTTCAGACGCAATCAGCTCAATATGCTGTTCCTGACGACGTTCTTCATTTTTAATGGATTCTGCGATTTCTGGATCAAAATCAGCAAGTGTTAGGTCAGGTGAAAACATAGCAAATCCCCACAAATGGTCGGTGTTATAGGTGTTAATCAAGGTCTTGATTAAGAAAGGCGGGTATTTTACACGAGTCGAGAGCAATGGCACATGAAACTACGTAAATAATTGCAACTCCGACCTTTCTGGAGTAGCTTGAACGGCAGATTTTCACCTAATTATGTTCAATTACAAACTTCAGCAACGGCACCTAAAAACCTATGGCTCAATATATCTACACCATGAACCGCGTCAGCAAAGTGGTTCCTCCTAAGCGCACTATTCTTAAAGATATTTCGTTATCCTTTTTCCCAGGGGCCAAAATTGGTGTTTTGGGCCTAAATGGTTCCGGTAAGTCGACGCTGCTGCGCATTATGGCGGGCTTAGATACTGAAATTGATGGTGAAGCTCGCCCTCAAGCCGGTATAAACATTGGTTACCTTCCACAAGAACCTCAACTAGATCCTGAAAAGGATGTTCGTGGCAACGTGGAAGATGGTGTTCGAGAAATGAAAGAAATCTTAAATCGCTTTGATGAGGTCAGCATGAAGTTTGCTGAACCCATGAGTGATGATGAGATGAATGCCCTGCTGGAAGAACAAGCCGAGCTTCAGAACAAAATCGATGCCGGTAATGGTTGGGAAATTGACCGTACATTAGAAATAGCCGCTGATGCCTTACGCCTGCCGCCTTGGGAGGCTGATGTAACAAAACTGTCTGGAGGTGAGCAACGTCGTGTCGCATTATGTCGCCTGCTTCTTTCAAGTCCTGATATGTTGTTATTAGATGAGCCCACCAACCACTTGGATGCGGAAAGTGTGGGCTGGCTAGAGCGCTACCTCCACGATTTTGAAGGCACGGTTGTTGCCATCACTCATGATCGCTACTTTCTCGATAATGCAGCACAATGGATTTTAGAATTAGACCGAGGACACGGTATTCCTTATGAGGGTAATTACTCTTCCTGGCTGGAACAAAAAGAACAGCGCCTTGCTCAAGAGGCCAAACAAGAAGTCGCACGTCAACGCAGCATTCAATCAGAATTAGAATGGGTACGATCCAACGCGAAGGGCCGCCAATCAAAAAGTAAGGCGCGCTTAGCTAGATTTGAAGAACTTTCACGTCAAGATGACAAAACCCGCAATGAAACACAAGAACTCTATATTCCGGTCGGACAGCGCTTAGGTGATGAAGTTATTGAGTTTAAAGGCGTAACAAAAGCCTTTAATGACAAGTTACTCTATGAAGATTTGAGTTTCCGCATTCCTGCCGGTGCAATTGTTGGTGTTATCGGTCCTAACGGTGCAGGTAAAACCACATTATTCAAGCTGATCTCTGGTGAAGAAAAACCGGACAATGGTGACATCGAAATCGGCAAGACGGTTCAAATATCTTACGTAGACCAAAACCGTGATGATTTAGATGGTAGTAAAACCGTATGGGAAGAAGTTTCTGATGGGCTTGATACCATCACTGTTGGTAACTTTGAAATGCCTTCTCGTGCTTACGTGGGTCGTTTTAACTTTAAAGGCTCTGACCAGCAGAAATTTGTAAAAGACCTCTCCGGTGGTGAACGCAATCGATTACATCTATGCAAGTTGCTGCGTAAAGGTGGCAACTTATTGTTATTGGATGAGCCGACTAACGATTTGGATGTTGAAACCTTACGAGCACTGGAAGAAGCCCTTCTAACATATGCTGGTTGTGCAGTGGTGATCTCTCACGATCGCTGGTTCCTTGACAGAGTATCTACCCACATCATTGATTTTGAAGGTGCTGAGGGTGTTGAATTCTTCGAAGGAAACTTCACTGAATACGAAGCTTACAAGAAGAAAAAGTACGGTGAAGAAGCCTGCAAACCTAAACGTATTAAGTATAAAAAAATCAGTTAGGCGCTGTCGCTCAGCGGCATATCAATCGATATGCCGCTTCTTTCCCCTGCTGCTAACCCTTCTTTGGCTTAGCCTTTTTTCCTACTCGCAAAATGATCCAACATTTTAATCACCTTATCTTTCTGCTCCACCGTTAACGTTGCATGAAACGCCGATAGTTTTTCTATCACTGATGGCGCAACACTTAACATTCGCCCCTGATGTTGCTCAAACCGATTTAACACCTCTGCCTGATCTAAGCTATCAGCCATTACCAACCGCTTTGCCTGATCTAAATGGCTCTGTTTTTCTTTTCGCGCCTCCTTTCTTAGCTGCTTTAACTCATCACGAATAGCAAACCATTTTTCCTCTTGAGCCTCAGTCAAGTCAAGTTTGTAGGCGGCAACATCAAACATCATCCCACCACGGCCTTCATTGTGACCTTTGCATGCAGTGAGAAATAACCCACTCAGCAATACAACCACAACCAGTTGAATTTTTCTCGATAACGATATGTTTTTCATAAATAATTCCTTGCGGCGATAACCGCGCTCTTAGATGGTTAGTAACAGTGAAAGTCTTTATTCAAAGTCTGTCCTGCCTGCAGCCCTTGTTGTTTAATATTTAGCAACGATGACAGCAGGTATAACCACACCTTATAAAATCCAGCGTTCAAAACCTTGTCAACAACGTGACCAAATGCAATAAATTGTGACATCTCAGACAAAACACTAGCCCCACACCAGGGACTAAGAGACACTAAACCTGCCCCTTACATAGCTGACAAAGAGCACTATCTTGAAAAACACTGCGATGACAAACATCCTGCTAGTTGATGATGATGAGAAACTCGGATCTCTACTGTCTGATTATTTCCAACAATTTGAATTAACCGTGACTCACGCCTTACGCCCTTCCGATGCGTTCAAAACGCTAGAGCTATCCTCCTTTGGTCTCATCGTTCTTGATATAATGCTCCCTGAAATGGACGGGTTTGCGGTATGCAAAAGAATACGCAATACGGCATCAGCCTATCAAAACACCCCTATCATCATGCTCACCGCGCGAGGTGAAGTAACAGATCGCATCGTTGGGCTTGAACTAGGGGCAGACGACTATTTACCAAAACCCTTTGAACCTAGAGAACTTGTCGCACGCATACACAACATTCTTCGTCGTCATAATAATAATGAAAACAGTAACGCAAACAATACGACCAACACCGCTGAAAATAGCAATACAGACAAAAGAGTCCGTCAACTAACCTCATCTAACATACACATTGACCTCATAAAAGAACAAGTACGACTAGACGGCCATCCAATTGAACTTACTACAATGGAATTTTTGTTGCTCACGTTATTGATGAAAAACCCGAATACAGCATTCTCACGCGATGACATCATGAATAATCTAAGGGGCATCGATGCAGACTTATTCTCCCGCGCTGTAGACACTCTTGTCAGCCGACTTCGTCACAAGCTGCATGACACGCAAAAGGTAGCTCGTTTTATTAAGACGGTATGGGGGAAAGGGTATTCTTTTATCGGGGAAGTTGAACAATGTTAAACGCTATTAATAATGCACAAAAAACATTGTTCGGCCGATTGCTGCTGATTTTTATAGTAACCGCCACAAGTATATTTGTCGCTCTCTCGTTCTCACTAAAAATGGCCACAAAAGATGGCGAAAGCAGACGTTCGAAATTTGCCACCCTTTTTGGAAACCATGCAAACTATATCGTAGATGACATTGGCATACCGCCCAACATCCAAAGGGCAAAGACCGTTGCCAATAGGTCTCATATTCAAATCATGATCAAGGGGCCTAGCCTTTTATGGAAGTCATCACAAGAAATCACAAACCCTGCCAACATCAAAAAACGCAGATCCCGTCATCGACATAAAAACCACCAAAACCTAATGTTTTCCATGGGGCGATTTCAAAGCCAACATTTCTTTATCATTAAAAAACAAGACTACACATTCTATTTAACCGGTCTAAGACCTTTCATTCGAGAAGACGGCTATCTTTGGGCGTGGGCTGCACTATTTTTTTGCGGATTCATTCTATATCTCAACTATCGCGCAATTAACTGGCTAATTAAACCTCTCAAACAAATAAAACAAGGTGCTCAACGTATTGAAAAAGGTGAATTATCCTACCGCATCAAGTGCAATCGCAACGATGAAATTGGACAAATCACAAACGCCGTAAACAGCATGGCCACAGAGCTAGAAAAAATGCTAGAAGCTAAACGTCAATTGCTACTGGCGATTAGCCACGAGTTACGAACCCCTTTAACCCGGGCCAAAGTAGGCATTGAATTTATCGACAACGAAAAAATCAAACAAAGCCTTAACGAGGATCTTGCAGAACTTGACCACCTGATTAATGAACTATTAGAAGCTGAACGCCTGAATGAAAAGCACAATGCTTTACATATTTCAGCCATCAATATTAACGCACTGATAAAAACCATTAAAGATGAAACGCCAGATCCAAAACGACTTATCCGAACTCACTTACCAACCTCCGTCATCACGTTAAACGGCGACATTTTGAGGCTAACATTATTAATAAAGAATCTTATAGGAAACGGATTGAAGTATGGTAATGAAAAACCGATAGATATTTCATGCATTGAACATAATTCAATTCTTTCCATTACATTTGAGGATCAGGGGGACGGCATAGACGAAGATCACCTAGCGCATATAACTGAACCCTTTTATCGTGCAGACAATGCAAGGCAACGTCAAACCGGCGGCTACGGATTAGGCTTGTATTTGTGCAAGCTTATAGCAGAGGCCCACGATGGGCATCTCAACATAACAAGCACACTAAAAAAAGGCACCCATATCACAGTGACACTTCCGCTACGACCATTACATTAAAACAGCCGATCTAACCAACATTTACTACAAAACAATCTACATCAGAACAACGATCAATCGTCCCATTCATAATCAGAAAGGTCATCATGAAGCTGTTTACGCTCCAACAGTTGCTCAATCTTTCTAAAGTACTCACCACTACTACGCTTGACCTTAGTTGCCTCCAATGCTTCAGAAGTTTCCTCCATTTGTTCCGCCAAAAAATCTTCAATAAACTCGATGGGGGTTTCTTGTTCTTGCTGTCTTATGCCTGGCATTTTTTGTACCTCATACTTTCGTTTGGGTATTACACAAAATTTGTTATCCAACCACTGTACAATTCAAATCACAATTCAATATTTCTTGGATAAAATTCACCATATCAAATAAACAAGCTATTTTTCAAATGATCATTTTTCATAAAAATATCAAACGTCATATTCACAACATAGCAAAGAGTTCAGCTAGTTCTGTTGCTTTTTTGTAACATTATTTTCAATATGGCTGAACTTTACCATTCCTGCAAATGTGAAAAATAACACTTTACGTAGCCCCTTGATAAAGAACATTTTTTTAAATCACAAGAGGATTGTTTGATTTAGCAAAAAATACAAAATGCATTAAAAACGGTATTTTTATGCGCTTAAAAAACACAAACAATATTAGCTAAATAACGGTGTAATGAGAGTATCAGGAAAGAACATGAAGGATTGATGTCATTCGATAAATAAAAGGGCTCTAAAAACAAGGCCTTTTATATCTAGATCCATCTAAAGACTAATAGCACTCAATATCGCAGAACAGTAAAAGCAATGGTAAACTCAAACAACAAGAGAAAGCCTCGCCTACTGCGGATAAAATACAACCAAAACAAAGGATTTATCTTGGAGCAACCCCTTAGCCGCCGACAACCACTAGCATTAATCTCCAGCATACATGGAGTTCTAGCTGTTTTAATACCTGCAATAATCGCCCTCACAATTGGTTTATTACTGTGGATGTTAACCTTAAATAAACGCAAAGCACTCAACGGCATGACCTACCTATTAGGCTGGATAGGGTCAATGGCCGCTGGGCTCAGGTTAACGATTGACGGCATGGACATCATCGACAACAACCGTCCTGCAATATTTATCTTCAACCATCAAAGTGGTATTGACCCTATTATATTGTGCCGATTATTACGTAGAAACATC
>CAJXXT010000061.1 GCA_913063495.1 uncultured Gammaproteobacteria bacterium
CATGTGCTTGTTATCCTTGATGGCTGGGGCCATCGAGAAGCCACCGATAATAATGCCATCGCCCACGCTAACACGCCCTGCTGGGATGAGCTTTGGTCAACACGTCCACACACACTAATATCAGGCTCAGGCTTAGATGTTGGCCTACCCAACGGGCAAATGGGTAACTCAGAAGTTGGCCATATGAACTTAGGGGCTGGCCGTGTGGTATATCAAAATTTCACGTTAATCACCAAAGCGATCAAAACAGGTGAGTTTTTCGACAACACAGCGCTTTCAAACGCCGTTGATAAAGCAGTGAAAACAGACAAAGCGGTTCATATCATGGGCCTACTATCTCCAGGCGGCGTACACAGCCATGAAGACCACATTCAAGCCATGATTGAAATGGCCGCTAAACGTGGCGCCAAGCAAGTTTATGTCCATGCGTTTCTTGATGGTAGGGATACCCCTCCAAAATCTGCAAAAAACTCAATAGAAAAAATCGACCAACAACTACGCACTCTTAACATTGGCCGTATTGCTTCTATCGTAGGCCGCTATTATGCAATGGACAGAGATAATCGCTGGGAGCGAGTAGAAGCCGCATACAACATGCTGACATCAGGCTCAGCGGAATACTCTGCACCCTCGGCTATTGAAGGGTTAGAGCTGGCTTATGGCGGCAATTATACCGATGAGTTTATTAAACCTACACTGATAACGGCTGACAATGAAGCTTTGGTCACCGTTAAAGATGGCGACGCTGTTATCTTTATGAACTTCCGTGCCGACCGAGCTCGGGAGATCACTCGCAGTTTTGTTGATGCTGATTTTGATGGTTTTAAGCGTAAAACACATCCAGCAATATGTGACTTTGTCATGTTAACGGAGTATGCAGATAGTATCGATACCATCTGCGCCTACCCCCCACGTAAGCTTGATAACGTATTCGGGGAGTACTTAAGCAAACAAGATAAAACCCAGTGCCGTATCGCAGAAACCGAAAAATATGCCCACGTCACCTTCTTCTTCAGCGGCGGACGAGAAGCACTATTTGAAGGCGAAGATCGCACGTTAATCAGCTCCCCTGATGTCGCCACCTATGACCTTCAGCCAGAAATGAGCGCCCCTGAGGTTACTGACGCACTTGTTGACGCAATCAAGAGCGGGAAATATGACAATATCGTATGTAATTTTGCTAATGGCGATATGGTAGGTCACACCGGTATTATGTCAGCAGCGATAAAAGCCGTTGAGACACTCGACCAGTGCCTTGTGAAAGTGGTAACGGCGATTGAATCCGTTGATGGACATATGTTGATTACTGCAGACCACGGTAACTGTGAACAGATGCAAGATTCATCAACGGGGCAGCCACACACAGCACACACTTGTGAACTTGTCCCCCTTGTTTACGTTGGCAGCAACAACGTATCGTTACGACAAAAAGGAGGTACATTATCTGACGTAACACCCACGTTGCTAGCCCTAATGGAACTACCACAGCCAAAAGAAATGACCGGACAATCGTTAATTTAAGGAGCGACTCATTAAAACCTCACTCACCACATTACTCGTCATATTATGTCTGCTGCCTTTTCCTGGGGCACAAGCAAGTGATGTGGTGGATGAAAAGCTCACCCAAAGAGAGCTATCTCAAGTTAAGAAACAAATAACAGTTCTCAAGAGCGTCATTAAAAACACACAAGGCAGACGCAGCAAGACAGAAACCAACCTAAGAAAAGCGGAACTTGAGATAAGTAAAACGCAGAAGAACCTTAGGAACGTCAATAACAACCTTAAAGCTTCTAAAAAAAGCATAACACTACTACGTAAAGAACAAAGAACACTCAATGCAGCAAAAAACCGTCAAACCAAAGCCCTATTATCCGATATTACTGCCGCCTACCAAACCGGTCGCCAAGAATATTTAAAACTGCTACTCAACCAACAGAACCCCGAAAAACTCGCTCGATCATTGAAGTATTATGACTATTTTCACCAAGCAAGGCTTGGGCGTATTGAGAGTTTTAACGGCACCTTGTCCCAAATAACGACTAACAAATCAACCATATCAACAGAACTAAATAAGCTCGAACAATTTAAGAAACAATTAGAAATCGACAGAGCGCTGCTCATCAAAGCCCAAGATCGCCGTAAACGTGTCATCGCTAAGTTAAGTAAATCCCTAGAATCCAAAGGTGCCAAGTTAAAACACTTCACAACCAGTGAAGCTGAACTTCAAACACTACTTGATGCAGTGCAAGAAACGCTGGCAGATTTACCCGCAAACATTAATAGCACGCCTTTTGCAAACCGCAAAGGAAAGCTAATCTGGCCCATCAAAGGCCGAGTTTCTAAACGTTTTGGCAAGCGCCGAGCCCAAGGAAAGCTGCGTTGGAATGGCGTCATCATTAACGCTCGTACAGGCACAGCTATCACCGCGGTTCACCGCGGGAGAGTAGTATTTTCTGATTGGTTACGAGGCTTTGGATTGCTTACTATCCTAGACCATGGTGATGGTTACTTATCTCTCTACGGCCATAATGAAGTTCTCAACAAGGAACCGGGGGACTGGGTTGAGAACGGCGAAATCATTGCCTACAGCGGTAGAAGCACAGAACAAAGCATCTCCGGGTTATATTTTGAACTACGGCATCAAGGAAAACCTATCAACCCATCAAAATGGTGTAGAACTTAGCCATTAGGAAACCTTATTTAGACTCTATTGTCTCAATTAGGGCCGTAACACCTTGAGATCTTTCGATTTTGTCAGAAAATGATGTTATTCCCCCCCAAATACAAGCTAACCTTAATAGATGCTCGCATAAAAAGAAGCCCACGAGGCGATACAGGAATATTGGATGAACGTAACAAGCAAGGTAATACGACAACCTCAGTGGCGCACAGCTAGTCTTAAGCCATTACTTCGTCCCTTATTACTAACATCTCTATTGTTGAGTCTTAGTGTCACTACCTGGGCTGAAGATACCCATCAAGAGAACGTCACAGACTCACCGCAAGAAGAAACCTCCTCAAAGGCAAGCGATACCAAAGCCCCTTTACCCCTCACTGAACTGCGAACCTT
The DNA here is from genome assembly GCA_913063495.1 of uncultured Gammaproteobacteria bacterium. Lineage (GTDB taxonomy): Bacteria > Pseudomonadota > Gammaproteobacteria > Pseudomonadales > Ketobacteraceae > 42-54-T18. Next base: position 3,071 of record CAJXXT010000061.1, read on the forward strand.
CACAGAAGTTTTTGATATTATTAAGAAAGCTTATGTAGAAGACACCGATGATAAAGACCTGCTAGAGAATGCCATCCAAGGTATGTTAACTGCTCTTGATCCTCATTCCGCTTACCTAAAACCCGAGGCTTACGAAGACTTACAAGTTAACACCACCGGTGAATTTGGCGGTTTAGGCATTGAAGTGGGTATGGAAAACGGTTTTGTTAAAGTCATCACACCAATTGACGGTACTCCAGCCGAAGAAGCCGGTGTGCTCGCTGGCGATCTCATTATCAAACTTGATAGTACTCCAGTAAAAGGTTTGTCGCTGGGGGATGCCGTCAAACTTATGCGCGGCAAAGCGGGTTCAGATATTGTATTAACCATTGTTCGCGAAGGCGCTGACCGTACCTTAGAAATCACCGTAACACGCGCCGTTATCAAAGCCCGCAGTGTTCGCAACAAGTTACTTGCACCAAACTATGGCTATATCCGGCTTAGCCAATTTCAAGTACCGTCAGGTGCCAACGTCAGGAAATCATTAGACTCTCTGATTGAAGAAAACAGTGACACTCAGCTGAATGGTCTGGTGCTAGATTTACGTAACAATCCCGGCGGTGTATTACAAGCCTCTGCTGAAGTCTCTGACGTATTCCTAAATGGTGGTCTTGTGGTCTACACCAAGGGGCGTTTATCCGATTCTGAGATGGAATTAAGGGCAACTCCAGGAGATGCGCTTAATGGCGCGCCCATGGTTGTACTGATTAACGGTGGGTCAGCGTCTGCAAGTGAGATTGTTGCTGGAGCACTTCAAGATCATAAACGCGCTGTTATTATGGGCACTCAATCCTTCGGCAAAGGTTCTGTGCAAACCGTACGCCCGCTACCGAACAATAGAGCCATCAAACTCACCACCGCACGTTACTTCACGCCAAACGGCCGCTCAATCCAAGCACAGGGTATTACTCCTGACATTGTGGTGGAAAATGCCAAACTCACCAAAGTGAGTGGTTACAATTACATCAAAGAGGCTGACCTAAGCGGTCACCTCGAAAACCCTGCTGAAGGTAACACTTCAAACGTAAAGGGGTCACAAAACATACAAAAAACCTTACAAGAGAGAGACTACCAGCTCTACGAGGCGTTAAACTTACTGAAAGCACTGAATGTCGTTGGGAAATATTCCAGCAATAACATCGAGGAAGCCGAACCTGAGAACCTAGACTAAAGTACATTGCTCAGTATTCGCCCTGCTATAACCCAAGTAGAAACCAAGGCAAAAACAATGAACCATCCCGCAGTATGGGATTTCGTAGTAACACAAAAGATTCGCCCCTTCAGTAAACCAGCTCAACAAATGGTTTACTGTTCCAGTGTTTGCCTTTTAATTGCATACATTTTCTCCATTACAAGCATCATCTTTTCCCCTCATGCTTCAGCTGAAACTCAAATAAGTGCATCATCACAAACGAACGTCAAAATAGCTCAGATTGCCATCATTATTGATGATATTGGTTACAACCGCCCTGCTGGAGAACGCATTATCAACGTACCCAACGCCCTGACTTATGCTGTTATCCCCTTTACTCCGTTCGCAAAAAAACTCGCCACACTTGCCCACACAAACAATAAAGAAGTTCTTTTACACCTCCCAATGGAAGCAACCGTTCGAAAGCAACTCGACGCCGGGGGGCTTACCGTCCACCAAAGCAAATACGAACTAAAAGACCTGGTAAATAATTCACTCACCGCCGTGCCATACGTGACAGGCTTTAACAACCACATGGGAAGCCTGCTCACAACCGATAGAAAAGCGATGGAATGGATCATGGAAGAAGCATCCTCACAGCAACTTTTCTTTGTAGATAGCGTAACCAACGCCGCCTCAATTGCAGGAAAAGTCGCCTCAGAGCACGGAATCCCTAACCTTCGCAGAGATGTCTTTTTAGACAACCAGCCATCAGAAGACAAAATACATCGAGCATTTCAGCAGCTACTCTCTAAAGCAAAAAGGAACGGGTATGCCATCGGAATTGCACACCCTCATCCAGAAACCATCAAATACCTGTCCTCTCACCTTGATAACCTACAAGAAAAAGGGGTTGAACTCGTAAGCGTATCCAAGCTAGTACACGCCCACTGGGTGTCAAACCCCACTTTTTCTAATGACAATTTACTGCATTTAGTGGCATCACTACCGACTCCTCTACATACTCGCTTTCGCTTTGAGCAATAAGACCTATACTTTATCTGCAACCCACAGGTAAACACAACGGCAAAACACCCCCATACAAATACAAAGACTTACATATAGACGCGTAACAATACATTATGTTACGCAATAGGGAACGTTATTCCCACCACCTATAGAGTACTCAACAGTTATGCTATTTGGGTCTTTTTTGCCAAAAACCCAAACGTGATAGAGTTCACATTCTTTATCACATAAGAAGAAGTGAATTAGGTTGTTGAAAGGTGGAAACATGGTTGGCAGCACGGCGAATATGCGACAAAAAAGTATGAGTGACAATAATCTGCAAATATTGATCAGTGAAATCCCAACACTTTTCAGCAACAGTTTCAGACAACAAGCAGGCGTGATTTCTGAGATAGCAGAGAAGACTGAAAACTATGTCGATCAAAATGCCTATAAATCTGTCATTCAAGAAATAAAAGACCACCAACACACCATTTTGCAACATTTCAGCACCTCTTTTTCCAAAGCGCTTACCCAATCTGAGAAACTCTCATCTCTTAAAATGGAGCAGGCGTTAAACTTTCATACCGATAATTTGAGCCTTGTTACTGACGGTGAGTTGGAATACCAGCTAAAACTCGAAGGTAGCTTTTCCATTTCTCAACACAATTTTGAGCACTGTTTATTAGCCTCAGGCTGGAAAACCCTGCCAGCAGACAATAATGATGAAGTAACAGAAGGTGTACTGAATTGTATTCGTCCCGGTTTTTTGGCGCTGCTATTGCAAAACAGCTTGGATGAGTTTTTTGAAGACAAACAAGTTGCACGTATCACTTATCGATTTATTGGCGCTTACTTTTTTGGTTTACTCACCCCGTTTTACGATGAATTTATTGCACCATTAGAACAAACTGTCGACGCCCTAATTGCAAAGAAAAAAGCCGAAGAAGCTGCGTTAAACCATATACCAACCCCTACCGTTGAAGAAATCCCAGCAGGGCAGCCAACCAGCGCGCACCCAAATGCCAACATGGGAAGTAATGTTGATGTTAGTGGACTGATAAAAAACTGGGATGTGCCAGCTAACCTTACCAATAGCAGTAGTGATTTTTCTGGTTTCTCCGATATCGATTTTAGCCAATTAAGCCCAGACACCCAGGTACAAACCGCTAGCACCGGTGATATCGCCAAATTATTACGGACACTATCAGAACAAGCGCGCATTGACTCAGACAATGAGGTAATGGATGTACGCGGCGTCCTCAAAGAATCGTTAAAAAGCCTCACCGGCGAGGGTATCCTTACTGTTATCGATAAAGTGAGTGAAAACATACTCAACCTAGTAAGCCATTTATTTGAAGACCTGAATCACAATGGTGGCCTGATTGACGAAGTCTTTTGCCAAGTTTCTCGCATCCAAGCATCCGTTATGCAAGTTGCATTAACCGACAGTAAAATGTTTCAATCCGCCGATCACCCCGTTCGACAATATATTAATACCCTAGGAAAACTGGGAGTGCGTGTCTCTGACTCTGCGGAAGAGGGTTACTACGAATTAAGGGACTCTGTCTCTTCATTGCTACAAGAATTTAGCGGTGACATCAGTATTTTCGAGGAACATAGCAATCAATTACAAAAATACATAGAGGACTCCATCTACTCCATAAAATGGTCTGATGGTAGTTACGATAACGCTGAATACAGCAAAGCCATTAAAAACTCTGCTATTCAAGAGTTCTTAGAGTCCCAACAAACGCTGCTTAATAATGAACTTAATTTTCACAAACTATTAAAAATGGTTTGGGGAGCGATTCTTGCCAAAATTTTAGTTCGCAAGGGTGAAGGTAGCGAAGAGTGGAACACCGCAACCGAAATATACAGCTCTACCCTCTGGAGCACACAAGTTAATGCTGATGATGTTGGCAAACGAGAAATATTACGTCGCCTACCAAAAATCATTCAAGGTACACGGGGCCTATTTGATCACTACGGCCTTAACACCGAAATTCGTGATGCCCTGCAAGAGCAAATGATTCAAATGCATTTGCAGATTATTCGCGGCATTGACGGCAAAGATGTAGAAGAAGACTGCAATGATTCCTTGGATGTATTCTTGTGCTTAAAAGGCAGAATCCTTGAAGAAACCGCATCAGAACACAGTGCAGAGTTTGATGCTGTAGAGCTGGATACGCCAGCAGAGGTCATTGACCCTGCAGCAGGCTTATTTTCTCGTTTTGACTCTATTAGTGCCTTTGATATTGATAGCGATGATGAAGACGTTGATTGGGATAGCGTTAACTCCTCAGACAGCTCTCTTAAGTCTGACATTAAAGACAACAACAGCCTAAGCAGCATGGAAGAGCTGGATGTTATTTTCAAACAACTTAACCGCCTCCCTCTTGATACTATCTTTGAAATCACGTCTAAGGATCCTGAAAATGGCGAGTCAGAAGAAGGGGGCGACTCAAAACGTTACCGCCTGAACGACAAATCTATTGTATTAGGTAAATACAGTTTTAAATGCGTTGAAACCAGCGAGCCTCTTGAGATGGACAAAGCAACATTAGCCTTGCATATATTACGAGGCGAGGCGAAAAGAATTGAAGAAGGGAACATATTTGATTCAGCGCTAGAATCCGTTGTATCTCAAATGCAAATACACTAAAAAAACAGGCAGAGAGCCTCAAAGTCCTCTGCTTGTTTTTAATTTCTAACAACGCTACAAACGCATTTCAATTCCCTGAGCAGCCATAAACTCTTTAGCTTCTTGTACCGTATACTCTGCAAAGTGAAAAATACTTGCCGCTAACACCGCGTCGGCTTTACCTTTTGTCACCCCATCAGCAAGATGCTGTAAGTTACCCACACCACCTGAGGCAATAATAGGCACATGCACAGCTTCACTAATGGCGGATGTCACATCAAGGTCAAATCCATTTTTAGTACCATCACGATCCATACTGGTTAACAATATTTCTCCCGCACCGTAGTCAACCATCTTCTTCGCCCACTCAACAGCATCTATACCCGTAGGCTTACGACCACCGTGGGTAAAAATTTCCCAACGAGGAGGCTGGCCGGGCAAACTAACACTCTTGGCATCAATTGCCACAACAATACATTGAGAACCAAATTTAGCTGCGGCCTCTCCAACAAACTCTGGATTAAATACAGCAGCAGAATTAATGGCAATTTTATCCGCACCCGCATTTAGCATACGACGGATATCGTCTAGCTCTCGAATACCCCCGCCAACCGTTAAGGGGATGAAAACTTCCGATGCCATTTTTTCTACGGTTTTAACCGTTGTCGCTCGCCCTTCATGAGTTGCCGTAATATCGAGAAAGGTAATCTCATCTGCACCTTGCTCATCATAACGACGAGCAATCTCTACAGGGTCACCTGCATCACGGATATCAACAAACTGCACGCCTTTTACAACGCGACCATTATCAACATCCAAACAAGGGATAATTCGTTTTGCTAAACCCATTCTTTTAAACCTTTCTGCTGACCTAGCTTTGACCATTCCAGCGCATAAAATTACCTAACAGCGCCAACCCAGCATGCTGACTTTTCTCAGGGTGGAATTGCACTGCAAACACATTGTCTTGAGCAATCACAGAGGTAAACGGGAAACCGTATTCCGTCTGCCCAGCGATAAGTTTTTCATTTGCCACAGAAACATAGTAACTATGCACAAAATAAAAGCGCTCATTATCCTCAATATTCTGCCAAAGAGGATGGCCCGTCTGCACTTGAGACACCTGATTCCAGCCCATGTGAGGCACTTTTAAAACACTACCGTCCGTATCTTTTAGCCGCTCTCCAAAAAACTTCACGTTACCAGAGAATAAATCCAAACAAGGCACACCCGCATTCTCTTCACTGCGAGTCATCATACTTTGCAGACCAACGCAGATGGCTAAAAACGGTTTGCTTTTAATGGCCTCATTTACCACCTGGTCAAGGCCCAGACGCCGAATCTCACCCATACAGTCACGAATGGCCCCTACACCTGGGAAAACCACCCGGTCCGCCGATAAGATTTTCTCTGGGTCTGCCGTGACAATAACCTGAGCATCAGGTGCCACATGCTCCAATGCCTTGGCAGCCGAATGCAAATTCCCCATACCATAATCAATAACTGCAACGGTGCTCTTAGCGTTATGAACTGCATTCCCACTCATAACTACAGAACACCCTTAGTTGAAGGCATACCACCATCCAAACGTTGATCTACTGCCACCGCAGCACGTAAGGCACGACCAAAGGCTTTAAATATGGTCTCTGCTTGATGGTGAGCATTATGGCCTTTCAAATTATCAATATGCAGGGTCATCAATGCGTGGTTAGTAAGCCCATGAAAGAACTCATAAAACAATTCTGTATCAAACCCACCAATACTGGCACGAGTAAACTTCACATCCATACACAACCCCGGACGCCCAGAGAGATCAAGCACGACCCGTGACAATGCCTCGTCCAATGGCACATAAGCATGACCATAACGACTAATACCTTTCTTATCCCCTATCGCTTTGGCTAACGCCTGCCCAAAGGTAATCCCGATATCTTCCGCTGTATGGTGAGCATCGATATGCAAATCACCTACGGCATGGATATCCAAATCAATCAAACCATGACGTGCGATTTGATCCATCATATGCTCAAGGAAAGGCAACCCAGTATCAAACTGGCTTTTACCGGTGCCATCAAGGTTCACCGATACTTTAATCTGTGTTTCCAGGGTATTTCTCTCTACCTGGGCTGTACGCTCAGCCATACGGCTCTCCATGGACAATAAAAAGGGGGATTATATACGTTTCGTCCGCAGGTTTCGAACCTCAAACGAAGAGTGATAACAAAAAAACACCGAACACACACCTTTCAGAAAACCCCAGGCAACCTGCCTAGTTTGATTATGCGTTAGACTTTGACGATGACTGCAGCCTTTCCATCCAAACCGTAAGGGTTGCCTTCAGCTTATCCATTCGCAACGGTTTCGCAATATAATCATCCATGCCTGCATCAAAACACTTCTCTTTATCCCCTTCCATTGCATTTGCTGTTATCGCAATGATGGGTAGCACTTCATCCGCAAAACGCTTTCGAATCTCCCTAGTAGCCTCATAGCCATCCATAACAGGCATCTGACAATCCATAAAAATCATGCCATAAGCATTTTTGGCTACGGCCTCTACTGCTTGCTTACCGTCTTCTGCAACATCTGTTTGGAAACCCAACTTTTTCAAAAACCCGCAAGCTACCTTACGATTTACCGGGTTATCATCAACGACTAACACCCGCTGAAACCCATCACCTAATAACGGCCCAGGCTCACCTTTCACAACCTGACTTGCGACAGCTTTTTTTGCAGAAGAAACCAGCTTCGTGTCCAAAGGTACTTGTTGCTTCCCTATCGAGTCATCGATACGCCCATCAAGCATCAAATTCGATAGCGACTCCTGAGGAAAAGGCACATACAAATGAGGCAAAGGCCGCTGACCATAACGTTCATTCGGGAGTCTGAGCTGAATAACCTGAACGCTATCGTTTTCACTCAGATAAGGGTTCATCCGTTCCCAAAATCGATCACTCATCTCTTGGGCAATAAAAATCCACCGATAACTATCTGCCCGAAGGATTTCATCCAGTTTTCTAACAACTCTAGATTCTTTAGGCTCCCAATGGAATCCGACACCCCACTGCTGACAAGCAATCTGTAACACCATCTTTGTCGCGGGCAAATCACCAATCAATAACGCAGAGCTGCTAGGACAACTATCCTGAAAACGGTGCCGTAATTCAGAAATCTGAGGCCCTTTTTCACCCACTTCTTCAACACCTAATTCAATGTAGAACGATGAGCCAACCCCTTTAATGGACTTAACACCAACACTTCCACCCATCGCCTCAATAAGGCGCTGACACAGTGCCAAACCTAATCCAGAGCCCTCAAAACGCCTTGTTGTAGAGACATCCTCTTGAGTGAACGGCTTAAATATCTCATCCTGCCCTTCTTTGGAGATCCCTACCCCAGTATCTTTTATTTCTACATACAAACGCCCTTGTGCCAGCATTTCTGCCCACAATAAAACGGAACCATGGCTGGTAAATTTAACGGCATTGGAGAGCAATGCTAGCAACACTTGTCGTAACTTAACGGCATCAGCAAGAATATAACGAGGTAAATTAGCCTCTTGTATTACCCCCACATCCAAGCCTTTTTTATAGGCATCAGGAGCAACCAAGGCAACCACGTCATGGAATAACTGCTGGATATCTACTTGGCTATAGTTGAATTCCATTTCTCCGGATTCAAGCTTAGTGAAATCCATTACATCATCAACCAAGGCAACTAGATTCTTACCAGACTGGCAGGCCATATCAAGCTTCGACTGCTCATCGGCACCCAACCCTGCATCTTTAAGCATATCCAGCATACCCAACATGCCATTCATCGGGGTGCGAATTTCATGGCTAACGATGGCCAAAAAGCGAGATTTACTCTCTGCTGTTTTCACCGCTAAATCACGGGCTTCCTTCATCTCTTCAGATGCCTTAACAATATCTGAAATATCCACCATAACACCACGCAGACCGACAACCTCAAGCCCTTCGATTGCTACAGAGACAAACGCTTTTAACCACACCCAGTGCCCGTCAGCATGTTTTGCTTTAAATTCAACGAACGTATCTTGTGCATTTTCAACAGCCATTCGAAAGCTAGCTTTCACTTCAACAAGGTGATCCGTGTGAACCCAACTTTCCCAATTAGTCATGGTGTCTCGCATTGTTTGAGCGCTATACCCCAACACATGGCCAACCTGCCCACTAACGCCAATGATTCGAATAGGACTTACTTCCGCCTCCCAAACCACACAATCTACTGAGTCGATAAGGCTCTTAAAGCGCTCCTTGGCTTCGCTGAGGTCATCCATATACCCTTTAATGTCAACTCGCATTTCATCCAATGCACCAGCCAACTGCCCTATCTCGTCGGACGTCTGAATATCAATCTCTTGGCTTAAGTTCCCTTTTGCCAAGTCTTTAGACCAAGCAGACAACAACGTTATAGGCCGGGTGATTTGCCATGCCAGCAAATATGCTAAACCAACAATGGAAATTGCGGTAATCAACGCAATTAACAGCGCCCGCTCCCGTATCGAGGCCACGGCTTCAAGTGCATCTTCCGCATCTCGAACCAGCAATAAACTCCAGCCAGTAACCGCAAGATTATCAAAAGATTGCGCTGGAGTGTTCACCACCAACAAACGCTGCTCACCCTTACGAATATAACGCTGATCTGGCACATTCAATAGTTGTTGCAACACATAGGGATCTTCAGCCGCCCACCAGCGCTTACCAAAAACTCGCAACATATCACTATCAGCAGTACTGCCATCATCTTCAAGTAAAATAAAACCAGGGGCCGCGATAATATAACCATCACGATCAATCAAAATCGCATAACCCTTTGCACTCTGCCCTTCGCTGACCACCTCAATTGAATTTACGGTAGTGAGCAACTCAGTCCAACTGAAGCTGGCATTTAATACCCCAACAACATCTTCATCAGAATATTCTTTGAAGATTGGGATACTTATTGATACGCCATAACCGCCAATATAGGGATCTAATCGTAGCTCACCCATTCGTGGTGCACGTTGGCGCATAGTTTCGACAAACCAAGGGGCGTTGGCGACATCAACACCTAACAGGTCTTGGTCACCCGCAGCAACGATGCTGCCATCAATATCAGAAACAACAAGATTGCTATAAATACCATAAGAGCGCTGGTAATCCTCCAGCATCGCGCTAACCGTTCCCTCGGGATCCCCTTTAGCGACCTCTTGCATGATCTCAAGCTCGGCCCAGGAGTGGATATTTTCCTTACTAAATGCAAACGTCCTATCAATTTGGGACATTGCAAGGTTAGAACCCGCCTGCAACCGCTCACCTACCTGACTAATAACCACATCCCTGGCCTGATAGTAGGACAATAACCCGAACACAAGTAGAGGTACCAGTGACACCAAAAGCATCACCAGCATAAATTTACCTTGAATAGTTGGCGTTATAAAGCTCGCCCAAGTTATACGTTTCATAACAATTTCAATCAGTTAGACGTCATTCTAACCAAACACCCCCATATAGACGAGATCATTCGCATTCAAACAGTATAGTTGAATCTCTCAAAGCGCCAGGGCCAAAAAGGCCATTCGAAATGGCCCTGTTTCATCCCTACAAGTAGCTGGTACACTGCATGGCCTGATTCTCACTCAGCCCAATCGATTGAGCAACCTATTAGCCAAGAATAATCACAGAGTTGTAACCAGATCACATGTCACAGAACGACAACCCTACGCTGCCCAAAGACCACATCGCTTTATCATTCGCCCAACGTGTACTGCATTGGTTTGATGACCACGGCCGCAAGAACCTACCGTGGCAGCAAGATATCAATGCCTACCGGGTTTGGATTTCAGAAATCATGTTACAACAAACGCAGGTAACAACGGTTATCCCTTACTTTGAAACCTTCATGGAACACTTCCCCGATGTGCATGCATTAGCAAGTGCAGAGATCGACGAAGTACTGCACCTGTGGACAGGATTAGGCTACTACGCTCGTGCACGCAACTTGTACAAAGCCGCACAACAGGTTAGCACTAATCTTCAAGGTGAATTCCCCGCAACAGTTGAGGGTCTTGTTGAGCTGCCAGGTATAGGGCGCTCCACCGCGGCAGCGATTGTTTCTATTGCCTTTGAAAAACCCGCTACGATACTGGATGGCAACGTCAAGCGAGTACTCACCCGCCACCAATGCGTTGAGGGCTGGCCAGGCAGCACTCGTACTCAAAATACCCTTTGGGATCTTGCCGAAACGTACACCCCCAACAATCGCAGCCGAGACTACACACAGGTGATGATGGATCTTGGTGCTACATTGTGCACCCGCTCCAAACCTCAATGCACAATTTGCCCGGTCAGCGAGGACTGCCAAGCTTTCGCCAACAATTGCCAAACCGACTTTCCTCACAAAAAACCTAAAAAAGTGCTGCCAAAGAAACACATTCACATGTTAATTACGCTCAATAGTGAAGGCTGCATCTATTTAGAACAACGGCCAGACAACGGCATCTGGGGCGGTCTATACAGTTTTCCAGAGTGTACACCAACCACCGATAACCTGAATAATATGCTTGATGCCGCCCCTCCAACATTGCGCCAAGCGATTCATTCCGGCCCTAGCATTCAGGAAATTGAACAATGGTCTGAGTTTAAGCATACCTTTTCCCACTACCACTTAATGATAACTCCGGTTATCATTCGGCTAAACCATTCGCCACTTACTGTCTCGGACAGTGACCAGCACACCTGGTTTAACCCCAGCGCTCCCAGTAAGTTAGGGTTAGCGGCACCTGTAAAAAAACTATTAAGCAAATTAACATGAGGCAATTATGAGTCGTACCGTTCTTTGTCGAAAACATAAGCAAGATTTAGAAGGCCTAGAAAGAGCCCCCTACCCCGGCCCAAAAGGCGAAGCTATATTTGCCAACGTATCGAAACAAGCCTGGCAAGAGTGGTTGGCACATCAAACCATGATGATTAATGAAAAACGTCTGAATTTGATGGATCCAAGCACACAAACGTTTCTTTCTGAAGAATTCGAAAAATTCATGGATGGTGACGACTACGAGCGTCCCGAAGGCTATGTACCTGAAGAAAAATAAGTTTATGAAAGAAGGGGTTGACTCAAAGCCCAAGTAAAGGTTTAATACGCGCCTTCTTAGCCCGGTTAGCTCAGTCGGTAGAGCAGAGGATTGAAAATCCTCGTGTCCTTGGTTCGATTCCGAGACCGGGCACCATATTTTTTACAATTAAAACAGCAACTTACGTCGAAAAACGTTTTGCTGTTTTTTTTGGTCTGGTGAAAAGCGTCCACAATGTGTCCGCCCAAAGTGCCATATCGCGCTGTTACGCGCCACACGAACAACCCTAACCCTTTGATAATAAACATAATTTTTTAATAACAGTAGGAGCGCCTCTGTTATTGAGGACTAAGATCCTCGTACCCTGTTCCACAATATAGTCATTTGTTAAGCCCAACAAATACTACTGAGCTTAACGTTCTCGACAAGACCTATAAGCCTTAGCCAACCCCTTTCTTATTTCTGTTATTTGAAAAAGGTCGGGCAAGGGTCAGATACATTAATACTATTGACCTAAGTCCCAACAAACATTAACGTCCGAGCCAATTTTTATAACTAAGGAGAGTAATCGTGAAGTTAAGAACTATTTGTTTGTCGGTAATGTTTATATTTTTAACCGGCTGTGTGGCCATGCAACCTGTAAAATGGAAAGATACCCGTGCGGTCAACACTATCAAGATATCAACACTAGAAATCGAAACATTAGTCGATGTTCCTGAGCATGAATTAGAATTCATGAGAACTGATATAAAAAACCGACTATCGCATGCACAGTTTTGGAGTGAAGAACCATCCGAATATACTTTGAAAGTAACCATTGATACCTATGAAGAAGGTAGTGCCTTTGCAAGAGCTATTTTAATTGGCTTGGGCCAAATGCACCTTAACGGATCTGTGGAACTTTTAGCTGGCGATCCACCAAAGGTTGTAAAATCCGGTTATTTTGAGAAAAATTATGTCGCAGGAGGCATAGCAGGAGCCACCGCAACAATGCATAAAGATGTCGTAACCAAACTTGGCAGCGCAATAATTGAGGCTTTAAAACACCCAAGCAAGAATGAGTCATAAGAAATCGAACTTTGCCTTAATCAAGCACTGGCGGTTTCGTACCTCTAGTGCTTCCCTGTTAGTGGGTATAGAACAATACGCCCTGAGGTGTCCACAATGCGTCCACCGCAAGGTGTAATAATGGGTAGTAGCGTGTAAAGCCCCCCCTCCCAACCTATTGAAATAATAGGCAATTTGTTACCAATGACCGATACACGATCAACACCCACATCAGGTTCATCATTTTCATTGATCGTGGTTAGCCGACTATGGCCAACCACTTGGTTTCGTCCTCGTTAATCTCTGACTTTTCCATCGGGTCACTAATGGCAACAATTCTGGCGAACCCCGGCAAATGATAATTGCCCGACAACTCCCTATAAGCCAAGGACGTGGGTGTGCCTACAGAGGCCCAGCTACCTATGTCGTAGCTAGACCAAGTCTAAAGCTTTTTCATAATCGATAACTAAATACGGAATTGTATCCCCAACTCAAGTGCCGTTGATTCACTGTCAAGATAAGTAATTGAGGGGTTGTCATTGTCATATTCCGTTTCCCCTGTCGTGTAAACTACTTTCAAACCAATTGACTCAATTGGGAAGTAACTAACACCCAATGTTAGAGTACTAGTTGTGACTTCACCGATATCATCATCGTCAGCTATTCTTGCTCCTGATGCTACTGCTATACCTAGATTTTTAATGGGATAGTAGACAACACCAAACTCAACCTCACTACCTACGGTATCCTCATCGTCATCTACACTAAAAATCGCTACTGAGCCTATTACTGACAAATGCTGCCGACTGCCAAGATTCAGTACACTTTTATAATTTACGGAAACATCAGTTTCTACTTCATCGACACCCAGAGAATTTACCGCTTTTTCAGTACTTTCGGTTCGAGTATACCTACCCATAATTTGATGGCGCTTGCCAATATAAGAGCCAGCCCCAATCGACTTGACACTTTCATCGTATTTCCAGTTATCGTTGTCTTTACCCTTGGCTTCAGTTATGAAAGCTTCCAACGTAAAATATGAACCAAAAACACCACGCACCCCAAGCCCCTTGAGGTCGCTCGAATACTTATCGTCATTATCAGAACGTTTATTGCTGTAATCACTAGAAACAACAGAAATACTTGAGGACTTATTTAGAAAGGCAGCTTCTGCCCAAGGGCCCGTACTGGTATCGACATCATTGAAATGAAACGTACCAAAAAAAGCTGTACTGCTTGAATCATACTCAATATCAGTACCTGCTCCGATATTGTCAAACTCAGTAGTTCCTTCAATATCAGAGACCCCTGCTTCAAATTGATAGGCATGAGTGGTTGTGCTGAGCAAAACAGCTGATAATAACGCGGTAAATTTTCCAATGTTCATTATGCTTAATCCTTATATTAATACTGTCCAATTTTGAGGCGCGAGCATAACATAAAGGTACATATAATAGGCAGTTCTAGAGCCAGCCGGATGAAGCTCAGCATTGCTAAAAATGAGAAAACAACTCTGTAGAAGGGTTAAAATCTTAAAAGCCCGCCACACTAGAGCCCAATAAATCACAAAAAACCACGACACCCGACACCATCAGTAGGCAACATTATCTTTAAAATACAATGCGTTAGCAATTACTACCTATTACCTAGCATTAAGTGAATACGCTAAAAACCTTCGCACCCTTGGTTCAATTCCAAGACCTGACACCATTTTTGTCTCAATTTACTCTGCCAACGCCTTCTTAGACATTAAGACCTCAGACTTCACCAATGCCCTATTCGTTAGCGATGTCACAACGTTTCCTGACACTGTATCGTATGGTGGTACAAACAACTCGTTTTGAAAAAATGCTGAGTTATTGTCAATAAGCGGATTTCTATCCACCAACGTTGAAGCTGCCACCATAGACAAAGAATCAACAATACGACTCTGAACCTGTTTACCAATAAAGTAATTAGCAAAGATTTCAGCAGCCTCAAGCTTCTTACCCTGCAAACCCGCCACGAAGTTGATCGTATCAAGCCACACCATATTGCCTTCTTTAAATTCAATTAACTGCCAGTTCGCGCCCTTTTTGTTTTCCCTAACAATCTCAGGCCCCCAGCTACTCACAATATGTAACTTATCATTAAACACTGGGCCGCTATTCCATAAGTTCCCAGCGTTTCCGTACAACAAGGTAAGTTTCTTCAAAAAATCACCATTATCTGCCTTTAGCTGAATCAACTCTTCACGCTTGTCTTGCTCTACCAATTGATTGATATAAAAAGGAGATTTACCCATCGCCATAAGGGTAATACCGATGTTGTACCATTCTTGGCTGCGGTTAAAAGACACTTTCCCTTTCCATTGAGGCTTCCACAGATCTACTAACGACACTGGCAGCTCTTTTTGATCCACCACGTCACGGTTGGCATAAAAACCATAAGCACCTCCACCCCACGGAATATACAATTTATCACTGCCTTCCATACCAATAGGGATATCCGTTAATGTCGGTTCAAGTGCTTTATAGTTTGGTAACCGTAGTGATGTTGTATCAATCGGCTGTAGCAACCGTTGCATACGTTGATCTTTCATTTTTATAAAAAATAGCGTTAGAAATGCAACATCGACATGACCAGACCGAATGATATTAAACATCTGATCTGCATCATCCGCAAAGGTATCAATGACTTGCACATTTATGTCGTAGCCTTTTTCAGCTAACAACATATTTACATTGCCTATGTCAGCATCCGTAACATAACCATCCCACGTAAAAACCCGCAACGTCTGTGTCGCTTGAGCGAAGCTTACACAGCCCCCCCATAACATTACGCATAATAAAGCAGCAATCCGCCTGCTCAACATGTTCACCTCCAAACTAGGCAGCAACATAAAAAATAACTACATACACTTCTTCGTGTCACTTAGTATAGTTGCGATATTCTAAGCTAGCCTCATTACCTCTTGTTTTCGATACCTTTATTGAGGTTATTTCAACAAAATCCATTAGACTTTAGTCCAACAAACGCTCTATGCTGTGAAAAATAGCCCTGGAATTGAAAATGCCTCGTATTATTGTTGTAGAAGACGACCCCGCCATCGGGGAAATGCTGACATACCATTTAAAAGACCTCAATTTTGACGTCCAGCTATTTAACGACGGCTTAGATGCCAAAAACTACCTTACATCCAACGATGACTTTGATCTGGTGATTCTTGACATCATGTTACCAGGATACAATGGTCTGGATTTATGTCGCGAACTTCGCCAACTTAAACCTGACCTTTTAATCATGATGCTTACCTCTCTTGATGGTGAAGCTGACAGAGTTATTGGGTTAGAACTCGGGGCAGATGACTATTTAACCAAACCATTTAGCGTACGTGAGTGCCAAGCTCGTGTAAAAGCATTACTAAGACGAGCTCAAAGAAATTCGCCTCCTCCCCCATCCAAACAAAACATACTGAGTTTTGATGGACTAGAAATCCGCATTGATCAACACGAAGTCTTACTTGACGGCAAGCTTATCGAACTCACCGCCCGTGAATTCAACTTGCTCACTCACCTTGCAGAGAATGCCGGCCAAGTATTTACTCGACACCAACTGCTCGATACCGTTTGGGGCTACAGCCACGAAGGATACGAACACACAGTCAACACCCACATCAACCGCTTACGCAAAAAACTCAAACGAACCGAGAAAACGGATTATGTACAAACCGTATGGGGTGTTGGTTATAAATTTGCGAAAACCAACTAAACATTACGAACACGAATTAAACAATGAAAATCACTCATAGCTTATACCGCCGCATATCCATTGTTTTACTGGCTGTCTTTCTTGTAATGGCAGGCCTTTTAGCTTGGCTATTCGAACAATCTAGTCGCTCGATCCAAGATGAAACATCACAACGCTTACATTTAAAGCTGGCAGAACATATTGTTCACGATCTATCTATTGATGAAGACGGTAGCTTTAACAAAGAGAGCATTAAAAAAGCCTTTCATATGATGATGGTATTAGGCCCATCCATTGAGCTATATGTTGTAGATACTCAAGGAAAATTATTAGCCTACGATGCTCCAGAAGAAAAAATCAAACTCCACCATATCAACGTTGCACCAATTAAACAATTTGCTCGCGGCGAGCCTGAGCTTCCTCTTTTAGGGGATGATCCTCGGTCTTCAACTCGAATGAAGATTTTTTCCGCTGCATCCATTCAACATAAAGGCAAGATGATTGGGTATTTATACATCATTATCGGTGGCGAGAATTACGACAGCATATCCACGGCACTACAGTTAAGTAAAGCCTGGCAAATCGGACTTTTTGGTATGGGAGCAGCATTGCTATTCCTACTAGCGGCGTCTCTTTTGTTATTTTATGCACTGACCAAACCGTTACGCGTATTAACGTTAGAAATTACGGCTTTTGAACAGTCAGGGTTCAAGCAGCTTCCTACAAACAATAAACAAACCAACTCTCAGGCTGCCATTAACCACAAGCCCGAACGTAGCATTAACAGCTCCGAGGTCTCTCAACTATCTTCATCATTTCACCACATGGCACAACAGATTGTGGAGTTAGTAGAACGGTTGGAAAAACTCGACAAGGTTCGTAAAGAGTTTTTAGCCTATGTTTCCCATGACTTGCGAACTCCGCTAACAGGAACAACCGCCTATTTGGAAACCTTGGCTTTAAAATTCGACTCCTTAGAGGATTCAGAAAAACTCGACTTTATCGCAAAATCACAAGCCAATTGTTTGCGCCTCGACAGTATGATCAATGAGCTTTTTGAATTAGCACGCCTGGATAACAATCAAGTTGCATTGAATGGCCAATCATTCTCCATCGAAGATTCACTGAGTGACTTATATGCAAGCTTAGAAGGTATCGCCCAGAAAAAACACATTCAACTCAACGTACAATGTGATTTAGAAAATGGCTCAGTCAATGGTGATATCGCCAAACTAGAACGCGTTATTCAAAACCTCGTTGAAAACGCAATTCATTACACACCCAACAACGGTACCGTCACGATATCAGCAAACCCCAGCCCTGCAAGCAACACGCCTACAACTACATCTACAAAAGACAGCATTCGTATTGCTATTTCGGATACAGGGCAAGGCATTAGCGAAGAAGATTTACC
Source organism: uncultured Gammaproteobacteria bacterium (assembly GCA_913063495.1). GTDB lineage: Bacteria > Pseudomonadota > Gammaproteobacteria > Pseudomonadales > Ketobacteraceae > 42-54-T18. The sequence goes on from CAJXXT010000061.1 coordinate 21,159, forward strand.
TTATATTTTTGAGCCTTATTACCGCTCAAAGAATGCGTTAGAACCTTATCAAAAAGGTACGGGATTAGGGTTAGCGATTTGCCAGCGCTTATTGGCGCTGCACGACATTCAACTCAATGTCGACAGCACATTAAATAAAGGCACTTGTTTTTACTTTGACATAACAGTGGAAACCGATACATAAAAGTAAAAAGCACATCGACAATCTCTAGCCTAACCCTTCCAACACTACCCGCGCACTCCTAACCTCTGCATACGCGAAATCAAGCGCAGCCATAACGGCTGCCTGCACTTGACGGGCTTCAACTTTCACCCCATCAAACTCAGCATCCATCGTTGCACAGGCATCATGAGCAACGGAACAGATATACCCTAGATCTGCTGCTGCCCTTGTTACAGCATCGATACACACATGTGTCATCGCTCCGGCAATCACTACATTTTTGACACCCCTTTCCTCTAACAGATCCGCAAGTGACGTGCCTTTAAAACTGTTTATCTGATGTTTTACAACAACAGGTTCACCCTGAGCAGGAGCCAATAAAGGGTGAATCAAAGCCCCCTCGGATCCTGCGGCGAAAAAAGCCGCTTCAGTATCCAGAAACTCGTGACGTACGTGGATGACAGGGAGACCACTTTCCCTAAATGCAGCAAGCAAACTCTCGCAATGCTTCGCCGCAGCGTCCATACCAACCAAAGGGCATTTTCCACCGTCAAAATAGTCATTTTGGATATCTATCAATAATAGTGCTGTTGTCATCATCTTCTCTCTTTTCGTTTATGTATGAGGCGTATGTATTGAGTGTGTGCATCGTTTCCACGTTCTACTGCTGCGAAAACAGGATCTATTATTACTGTGATCATCCTGCTACACTAAAGTCAAAACTGGCACATTTCGAGTCGATACTGACAAAATGAAAGATTCTTTCGTACATATAGGGATTATCAATTATCCCGGCGCAATGCAAACCGCCATCCATGGTTTTACTGAAATGTTCACCCTGGCAAATGGTATTGCCGCTGACGCGGGAGTTAATAAACGAATCCGCCTCACGCTGATTGATGTCGATCCATTACCCACACCGCATAAGCTACAAGTCTTGATTATCCCTCCAGTAATGGAGAAACAACAATATTTGGATGTAGACCCTTCCATCCGGCAATGGATTATCAAACAGCACGCCAAGGGCACAACGCTTTGCTCATCATGCGCAGGCACTTTTGTTATTGCATCAACCGGGTTACTTGATCAACGTCCAGCTACTACACACTGGGATCTCGCCCACCAATTCCATCAGTCGTTCCCAGACATACGTTTAGATATCGACAAACTTTTGGTTAACGATGGTGACATCATTACTGCAGGTGGATTAATGTCATGGATTGATTTGGGATTAGAATTAGTCGCACAATTTATTCAGCCTTCCGTCATGCGACACCTTGGTCAATACATGGTGGTAGACACAGGCCTGAGAGAACAGCGTTATTACCAACGCTTCAACCCAGTGTTAGATCATGGCGACAAAACCATTGTTAAAGCTCAACATTTTATTCATAAGCATTTTGATCAATCTATCTCTATAGAAAGCTTATGTTCATTATGCTGTTTAACTGAGCGTACATTTTTACGACACTTCGTAAAAGCGACCACATTAAAACCAACTCAGTATATTCAACAAATACGTATTAGAAAGGCGTGTGAACTGATTGAGTCAAGCACATCAACATTTGAAACGATCGCTGCCATTGTTGGATATGAAGATAGCAGCGCATTCAGAAAAACATTTGTTAAGATTATTGGATTAACCCCAAGGGAATTTAAGCAACGCTTTGTGTCTTAGCTGATCATTTTTCACCCACGAGTTTATACTTTGTTTATAAATTGTTTATGATTTCTATATAAGCGCGTTACTTTGGCGTGACATCTATTACGTATTCTATCTCTCGTAAGCTCATATTCTGCAAAACAACGTAACGATAAACGTAACGATAAACGCAAATCCAACGAGAGAACGATCATGAATATAAAAAAAACTGTCATCGCCACTATGCTTGGCTTATCCGCCGTTTCCGCTAACGTACAAGCAGAGCAATTCACCGTTCAAATAGAAAACCTGACAAATGGCATTTTTTTCACTCCGTTACTCGTTGCGGCTCACGACAGTTCAACCAAACTTTTCCAAACAGGCACCTCTGCAAACGCTTCTCTTGAGGCTATGGCAGAAGGTGGAGATATTAGCGGCCTAGTTGCCGACATTGCAGGCACGTCACCAACAACAGTTGAAAACCCTGCCGTTGGATTGCTAGCTCCTGGTGCCAACACAACAACATCAATGCTTGATACTGACGGTACCGCTAACAACTATTTATCCATTGTTGGCATGTTGCTTCCTACTAACGATGGTTTTGTTGGCCTTAACTCATGGGAAATCCCTAGCACGGCAGGCACCTACTCGTTCACCATTAATGGGTACGATGCCGGTACCGAAGCAAATGATGAATTAACTGCTAGCATCCCTGCTCCGATAGATTTTGGCACAGGAACCGGTGGCACAGGTGTCGCTACGAGCGACAGCAACACCAACGTTCATATTCACCGCGGATCAATTGGTGATGACAATAGCACTAGCGGCATCAGCGACTTGGACAACAGCGTACACCGCTGGCTCAACCCAATCGCCCGTATCACTGTTGTTGTTCAATAACCTTAACTGAATAGAGGAGTCATCATCATGTCATTGTTTACAATTGACTTTCAAACAGCCAAGGTTAAAGCCGCAATAGCTAGCGCCGCTATTGGTACCAGCATATTATTAACGGGTTGCGGCAGCAGTAGCTCTCATGACAGCACCGTAGATATGCGCACCTATGAGATCAACGTTAGTAATGTCACCCCCAATCAGCCTTTTTCACCTATTGCGGTAATACTGCATACCTCAGGCTATCAAGCTTGGGTTGACGGTGAAGCAGCATCAACTGCATTAGAGGTGCTAGCGGAAGGTGGAGATAATAGCAGTCTGCTATCAGATGCTAGCGACCATAGCGCTTACCTTGCTAGTGACTCAGGTGCAGGAGCTATTGGCCCGGGAAATTATGAAAGCATTCAACTTGAAGTAGACGCGCAAAACGGCGCAAGCCTCAGTGTTGTGACTATGCTGGTGAACACCAACGATGCATATACCGGCATCAACGCCACTTCTTTAGCAGATCTAGCATCAGGAGAAAGCGTCAGCTACCGAACACCTGTCTGGGATGCAGGAACAGAAAGTGATACTGAAGCAGCAGGAACTATTCCCGGCCCTGCAGACGTTGGCGGCGAAGGCTTTAACGCTGCACGCTCTGACAGCAGTGATCGAGTACACTTTCACAGTGGTGTTATTTCCAATCAAGATGGTTTAAGTGGATCCGTATTAACTGCCGATCACCGCTTTGACAATCCTGCAGCAGTTATCACCATTACCCGCCTTAATTAAAATATTCAATCAACAAAGAAACCAAAAAAGCCAACCATGATCATGATTGGCTTTTTTGGTTTCCTAGCGGCTTAATCCCTTAACTATCCAATTGCAACTTCCCTAGCTTATCTAAACACCCCGCCCAACCTGCTTCATGACTTTGCGCTACATCCATCGATGGGAATCCTCGCTGCTCGATACAAATATCTGTTCTGCCATTCGCGCCAACTTCAATAGTCACGGTTATTTGCGTCGTATAATGCCCGCCATCCCATGCCCAGGTTAACGCCAACTCTGACGGCTTGTTTAACACTGTATATTGTCCAAATGCCTTGTGGCGGCTTCCGTCAACATCCACCATTTCCAATTGCCACTGGCCCTCTGGGCGAGCATCAATGGTTGGTTCAGACACTCGCATCGTGCCTGGAGCCATCCAACGTTTAACCAGCGCAGGCTCCAACCATGCGCGATAGACATCCTCGACGCTTAGTGCAACACTTTTGTCTACCGCTATTGCCCAATCACTCGACATTACTCTACACCTTTTTCCCTAGTCCTATCCCGTAGCCTAGCCCGTACAATGTCCCGCACCATATATAGCGCCGCCAATGCTCGTGCTTCTGTAAAATCTTCTGCGCTAATCAACGCGCCCATATCTTCAAGAGAATGCTCAATCACCTCTAACGGCTCAGGCTCATCCCCTTTAAGACGTTTTTCATACAGATTTTCAGCCAACACTATATGAATAATATGACCCATATAGCCCGGTGACAATGTTAACTGTTTTAATTCGGTAAATTTGTGCGCACCATAACCCACCTCTTCCATTAACTCCCGGTTTGCTGCCTCAAACACCGTTTCACCCAAATCCATCGCGCCTTTGGGTAACGTTAACTGATAATTTTCCATGCCGCAGGAATACTCTCGAATCAGCAACACCGTTTTATCATCCTTTAAAGCCACAATCATCACCGCAGGTATGGTCGGAGTTCGTAATCGCTCGTATTCTCGCTCCTCTCCATTAGAAAACCTAAGCTCAACACGCTCAATTCCAAATAATCGGCTTCGTGCAATCAGCTCTTTCTTTAAAATTTCGGGTTTTGTATGCATACT
>CAJXXT010000062.1 GCA_913063495.1 uncultured Gammaproteobacteria bacterium
AAACAGCTGAAGCACAACAAGATAATATCCTGCCAGAGCCAGAGCAAGAGCCAGAGCCAGAGCCAGAGCCAGAGCCAGAGCCAGAGCCAGAGCCAGAGCCAGAGCCAGAGCCAGATACGACAGCACCAAGTTTATCTGAAGTTACTTCAATTGGTGTGTCTGTGATATCCACGCCGTTTTACTCTTTTAACAGTAATGAAATTGGTACCATTGCTATGTTTGGAAGTTGTGCGACTTCGACAAAAAATGCAGCTATAGGAGAGAATAATATTGCTTTTGATGTGTTAGAAGAAGGAAATTATAGCAACTGTTTTATTGTAGTAACGGATGGTAGTGGGAATGCATCTGATCCATTACTTGTTTCGGAGTTTTCAGTCGTCATTTTGGATCATGATGGTGATGGTTTTACAGATTTTGTTGAATTGGAATATGAAACAGATACCACGACTGCATTATCTACACCGGCAGGTATCTTATCAAATGTGGTCGATTTTGCAGACGATAATGATTCGGATGGATTTTCTGATGAGCTGGAGGTGTGGTTCAACACGAACCCCAATCAGACCAGTTCAACACCAGTAGATGAAGACGCTGATAACGTTCCAGATGGGTATGACTCTAGTACTGATGTTAGTGCACCTAGGTTGTTAGCATTCTCTATTCCTGACAGTGAAAAAGTTATCGAAACTGGAGCGGAAGTTGTTATTTTTAATATGACAGTTGTTGATGATGTGTCCGGTGTTGGCCACGTTGCAGTACGACTAGAGGGCCCAACGGGTCAACAGGTATATGTCACTGAAGACGGAAACTCATTAGGACATAGGCTGCATGCGCTTTCATTAACAAGCTCTGAATTTGGGGAGCATGCAGAAGCTGGAACCTGGTTTATTTCTTACATAAGTGTGACTGATATTGCAGGAAATAATAGCCACTATTACCTTGCTGAATTGGTAAGCATGGGTTTTGTCACTGAGATAAATATAGAAAACCAACAAGGTGATACGGTTGCTCCGGTTCTTAATGCATTTTCGATATCAGAAGAGGCTGTTGAAATTGTGACAGGAAATGAAACAGTCACTTTCAATTTCACGGTGTCTGATGCAGCCTCTGGCATAGGGCACATTTCAGCGCGTCTTGAAGGCCCAGCGGGTCAGTCGGTATATGTTTCAGAGTCTGGAAGTTCTTTAGAAAGCGATCAAAATGACTTCTCACTAGTAAGCAATGAGTTTGGGGAGTATGCAGAAGCAGGAATGTGGTCTGTTTCGTATGTAAATGTGACTGATGTTGCAGGAAATAACAGTCACTACAACCTTGCTGATCTTGTGGCGCTCGGCTTTGAGAGTACCATTGAAGTTGTTAATCAATAGTTTGCGTTCAAGAGGGTATGGCCGCACTTAAAGCGTACATACCCTACATATCCAACACCAAACGCATTTGTCGATACTGGCATAGCAGTTCACCTGAACTATCCCAAATTAAACCGTCTTCATCAACGTAACCATTACTCGCTTGTTTTGTACTTAAGCTAAGAAATAGCGGGCAATGGCTATTCGCTAGTTGATAGGGATTAGCTCTGAACTGTACATAACTATCGAGCCCAACAACACCGACATCACTGGGCCAGTAATGAAATGCAGCGGGCACCCAAAGATCCGCTACCAATGCTAATAGTTCATTATTAACTGATTGTTGCCAGGATGGCTGTAACCATCCTGCAACGTGGGCTTGTCCTATTCCTCGTTCGAAGTTACCAATACGTGGATAAAAATCAAAATGATTATGGGCATCTAATCCCACATTAGGCAGATGCGCCGTTTCATCGTTATCCAGTTTTGGGAGGTTAGGCATTTCAATATCGCAAAAATCATGGTGTATTGCTTGCTGACCAAATAACCCCGTTGCCACCACTGCCAATCGGTCGCCGCAATACAGCGACGCGCGTAAATTGCTAAGTTTACGACCTGCGCGCTCTACTGTTACATCGATGCGTATCGTTTCATCTGTCACAGGGCGGAGGAATTGCGTGTGTAGTGTCAAAGCAGGTTTACTTTCGTCTTGCAGCTCTTGAGTCATTGCTGCCAACATTAGGGATTGAACATATCCACCTAATAAAGAGCCTTGCCCCCACCATACACGATCACATTGTCGTTGATAAACGCCATCACCGATTTTTTCTAAGTCTAGTTGTTTCAATAGCATGCTAGGGGTGTCCGCAATTTTATGGTGTGAAAGATTTAAAGCAGTCGTCTTCAAACCCTGCATCTCGTGCTTCCATTGATGGCTGCGGAAATGCTTTTACCGGCAATACACCGTTCATTTTTTCTTGTAGGATTTTTGCTTCATCTCGTGGCATATAGAATTGTTTCATCCATTTACGCACCGCGCGGAAGTTGCCATCTTTGGGTGTTTGCATCACTGTAAGGGCTGGTTTCTTATGTGTCCACACTTGAAAGTCTGTCGCAAAAGCTTCCAATACCCCGGCCTGTAAACCTCGGGCGGTGGCAATATCTTCATCGGTAGGAGGCGTGTTAGCGGCATAGCAGAGCGCACCATGCCACGCTTTGGTAACGCCATCTTTAACGGGAGTGCCGGCAATAAACTCAAACATCACAATGCCGCCGAAGGTTTGTTTTGATAGCAAAATCCCTGGCCCGGTATACCAGGTAACCGTGTCTAATTGGGACTGATATAAATCTAGAAAGCCACCTTGGCGTTGAATAACCATCTCATCAATAAATTCGTTTTCAAAGTATTCACAGGGAGCTCCATGGGTAGGGCCGAGATGGTGAACGTCACAAATATTATCGAGAATTTCAATATTATGTAACGGGATTTCCCCTAGGTGATCAAGTTCCCAAGGTATCGTGTTCTCAGCGTCCCAGGCAGGTAAATAGGGCGGTTCATAATCCGGCGCACCGCCTTCCTCGTCATGCCACATCATGATACAACCCATGACCTCTCGTACGTGATAGGCATCAATGGAGCCGGATTTAGGGCAAATATTATCGTAGGGGATATCTTCTAACGTACCGTCGGGCCCATACCTCCATGCATGATAAGGACATACAATGGAGTCACCGACAATCTGCGCCCCCGAGCTTACCACGTGTGCAGAGGTGCTTTTGGTGAGGTGAGTGCCCATGTGTTTACAGTAAGCATCCAACAGAACAATACGCCCGCTAGTGCCACGGTACAGGGCCATCTCTTTACCAAAAAAATCAACGCCGATAGCGCCATTGTCTAGTTCGCTCGCTTCAGCGATAACAAACCATCCTCTGGGGTAGGTGTGTGGCCCAAGGCCATATTCAGCACCGGTGGCTTTTGCTTCAATAGTCATTATTGTTCTCTCTTTATGCCTATGCGGGTTTTGTTATACGTTGTAGGTATTCGCAGCTGACTCACTATACCTGTAATATACAGATACTTTCAACTACAAATATTGGAAGTAGCATAGGTGTGCTATGCTGACCAGGAAATGATTGATTAGAAATTTGACCTAAACAGCGAGAAACCATGGATATTGCGGATTCACTGACTTACCACATCACTAAGACCGGTAACATCTTGCGACAGGTCACGGCTAAACGGATTAAGAGTGCAGGAATAAACCTGACTCCGGAAGAATCTGTATTGATGAATCAATTGTGGGATAGAGATAATCAAACCTTAGGGGAACTGGGACAGTGGTCAGTGAAAGATTCTTCAACCTTAACCCGCCAAGTGGACGGGCTGGTGAAAAAGGGATATGTAGAGAGGGTTCATGGCACAGAGGATCGACGTAATGTCTTTGTGCACCTAAGTAAAACAGGGAAAAAATTAAAAATTGCCTTTCGTAAAACCGGAGTGGCGAATCTTGATCGCGACATGATTACTCACTCGGCGGCCGACGTGAACAAAGCACTTAAGCTGATTATGGAAGTGAGAACCCAGGCGTTAAAAGAGTTACACGAAGAATGAGTTGCATAAGGGCCGGGTCGCGTACAATGATGTAAGTGTTATGGGTTTTACAATTCCAATGGCAAGGGGCGGTTTTGTGTGAAGACTATTTTTATTTATCTCCCTCAAAATGTTGTTGCGATGAGCGCGACTCTTGTGAAAGATTTGTGTTGGGTTGCGGCTTCTTACGCGGGAGAATTCGAGTCTGAGAGCATTAATCCTAGTCAATGTATACGGTTTGTTAGTCTCGACGGAAGTCCAGTTCAGTGCTTTTCTGGAAATCAACTGTCTGTTGACTCTTCCTTGAAGGACGTAGTGTCTGATGACATTCCTGTTGATGCGATTTTCTTATCTGCTTTTTGGGGAGCGCCGAAAAAAGTCCTAGAAGAAAATCAAGCGCTGCTACCATGGTTAACGCAGTTGCATGAGCGTAATGTGCCTATAGCAGCGGTCAGTAATGGGCCATTTTTTTTAGCGCAAGCAGGTTTGCTGGATAACAAAGTGGCGACGGTTTACCCGCCAGTGGCGGAGCAGTTTCAACAGCGATTTCCTAATGTGACATTGCGCTCCGAGCGGGCGATTACGGATGCTGGAAACCTCTATTGTGCTAATGGTATTGCCTCAGGTTGTGATCTAGCGGTATCTATTATTGAAATGGTGTATGGGCCGGATGTTGCGAGAAAGGTTAGCCAAGATTTTCTTGTGGGTTTTAACCGAGATTACTCCATTGCAAATGTTGAGTTTGATGGTCAGAAATATCATCGTGATCGTCAGATATTAACGGCTCAGCAATGGTTGGAACGCAATTTTAGTCGTAATGTAAAACTTGAAGTCGTAGCTGCAGATATTGGTATGAGTCCACGTAATTTCTCTCGGCGTTTTAAATTGGCGACGGGGGATAGTCCTAGTTACTATTTGCAGCGCCTGCGAATGGAAGCGTCGAGGGAGCTTTTACGCGTAACAGACTTAACGGTAGCGGAGATTGGGTACCGGGTGGGGTATGGGGATTTGAGTTATTTCAGTCGAGTCTTTAAAAAGCATGAGGGGTGTCTTCCTCTTGATTATCGAAAATATGCTTAAACTTGCAGGTGGCAGGTGACAGCATCATCTATTTAAAGAGGTATCCATAATGATTCAGCAGCCCTTACCCAGAAGACGCTTTTTAAAGCTCTTCGCCACTGCGGGCGCCGTGGCTACCAGTGCTAGCGTAGCCTTGAAGCTTGGCGGTTGTAGCGAAAGTGAACGTCAACTTAAAACTCATACGGCTGAGTTTGGCACCTTGCTAAATTTTGGTGAAACCCAAGCAACCACGCTGTTTGCTCTGGCCCAGAGCTTCATCACACATCCACAAGACCCCGCTCAAATTATTAATGTGGTGAAACGTCTTGATGAAGAAATGTATTTTGTAAAAAAAGACATCAGTGATGATTTCAAGCTGGCGCTTGATTTTCTAGAGTATCTGCCATTGGCCTACGGCCGATTCTCCCGAATTAGCCGCATGCCCGTAAAAGAGCGCAGCGACTTCTTAAACTCCATACAAGACTCATCCATAGAACCGGTACGTGTGGCCCTTAACGCTTGTCGCATGGCAACGTTTATTTGCTATTACGATCAGGAATCTACCTGGGCCAACATAGGTTACTCGGGCCCTTTTTCGAAAGTACCGGAAAAGCTCAGCCCCCAACGCCTTCATTATCAAAAACTAATAAAACAAGTTGCCATCAACCCCATTAATGAGGTGTTGAAATGACTATTATCCAAAGTAAATTAGAACGCATTTACGAAAGCGATGATTACCTGGATGGTGCCAGTTACACCACCCAGGCATGCATCATTGGTAGCGGTTGTGGCGGCGCAACCCTGGCCAAGAGATTGACCGATTTCGGTGTGGATGTGATTGTGCTGGAACAAGGCAGCTACGTTCCTGCTGCCAAGATGGATCAGCGTGAAATCAACATGGTGGGTAAGCTATATGCTGACCGTGCTTTTGCTACTGCCTCAGATAGCAGCACCACATTATTGCATGGCAACAATGTAGGTGGTGCCTCGGTGCATTATTGGGCCGATAGCTATCGCACCCCACAAGACAAAATAGATTCCTGGCAACAGGAGTACGGTATCAAGGGCCATGGTTCGGCAGAGCTGAATCCGGCCTTTGAAAAAATCGAAAAAAGTCTCAACATACATGAGGCCACCGATCCCTATTTTAATGTTATCAATCAAAAAATCCGCAGTGCCTCCAAGGCTCTATCCTGGCACGGTCATCGAGTCCCGCAGGCACGTAAGCACTGCACCACCTCGGGCCATTGTATGCATGGCTGCCTTTACGACGCCAAACAAAGTCAGATGATTACCCATATTCCCACTGCCATCAAACAAGGGGCGCAGGTTTTCGCCAACGCCCGAGCAGGTAAACTTGTTCATCAAGGAAGCCGAGTGAAGCAAGTTAGGGTCGATATTATGGATCCAGCCCTGAACAAGCCATCGGGTAAAACTATCACCATTAATGCCGATGTGGTAGCAGTTGCCAGTGGCGGTTACTCTTCTTCCTATTACCTAATGCAGCAGGGCTTTAAAAAACAATTACCCGCCCTAGGTAAGTATTTTTCCATGAATCCCTCCACCATGGTGCACAGCTTATTCGATGAAGACATCATTCAGTGGCGAAATATTCCCGCCGCCTGGGGCATAGATGAATATCGACAGCGCCGTTACCAACAAGGGCAATATAAAGAAGGTGGCTATTTGTTAATGCCCAACCAGCTTCACCCCCCAACTCTAGCTGGCATGATTCCAGGTTTTGGGGAAAAGCATCAAGATTGGATGATGAACGCTCCCAAGATAGGCGGCACCATTTCTTGGATAGATGATATTGAAGATGAGCTGGGAGAGATTCGCCTTAAGAGTAACGGTGCTCGCGAAGTGCATTATCCTTATGGAGAGAAGACACAAAAAGTTTTAAAAGACAGCTTGGAAAAGCAAGTTGTTTTAAATTTCGAAATGGGCGCTAAAAAAGTTCTGATTGCCGGCGTTCAGGGTATTGAGTTGAATTCAATAAATGAAATGAAAAAACTGGATGACGTCATGTTAACTTCGGCGGGGCTGTTCCTTGCATCTCCTCATCCAGGTGGCGGCTGCCGCATGGGAGAAGACCCAAAAATCAGTGTAGTGAATTCAGAGCATAAGGTGCACGGGTGGGATAACCTGTTTGTGGCGGATAGCTCAGTATTTCCCAGCAGCTCTTCTCTAGATCCAAGCCTAAGTATCATGGGGTTTAGTTATATTGCGGCGGATAGAATAGTAGATACCCTAGATGGCCTTATAGCGTGAAAAAAATGCAAATCGTACGGCAGCAGAGTCGGCATTCTTGCACCCAATGAAGCGGGGTATAAGGCTAAAAAGAGCAGCAATGAAAACTCATCGCTGCACTATCCTAGCAAGGTGCTACTTCAGATAAGACCTGTCCGCTTGCATGACCTTGACCCATGCTTTAACAAAGTCATTGGCAAACCTTTCTTTGGAATTATCAAAAGCATAGGTTTCAGCAATGGCACGTAGCTCAGAGTTTGACCCAAAAATCAGATCAACCGGAGTAGCGGTATACTTCACCTGTCCCGTTTTTCGATCAAGCCCCTGGTAGAGTCCGTCGGTGTTTGACTTTTTCCAATGGGTAGACATATCCAACAAGTTAATAAAGAAATCATTATTTAACGTACCAGGATTGTCGGAAAATACACCGTGTTTCGATCTATCTGCATTGGTGTCCAGCACTCTCATTCCTCCCACAAGTACGGTCATCTCCGGCACGGTTAAATTCAACTGATCCGCCTTATCAACAAGCATTTCTGATGGGGAACGATAAGCTTCACTGGCGTTGAAATAATTGCGAAAGGCATCAGCTTTTGGCTCAAGAAACGCAAATGAATTCACATTGGTTTTCGCTTGAGTTGTGTCCCCACGCCCTGATCGGAAAGGTACTTCGAGTTTCACACCGCCATCTTGTGCGGCTTTTTCTATTGCTGCTGCGCCCCCAAGAACAATCAAATCGGCTAAAGACACTTTATCTTTACCGAAGTCAGCCTGAACCTCTCTTAGTTTGTTTAACACACGATCCAATTCTTGGGGGTTGTTAGCCACCCAATCTTTTTGTGGTGCCAGAGCAATACGTGCACCGTTAGCACCACCGCGCTTATCGCTGGCGCGGAACGTTGATGCTGAAGCCCATGCTGTACGCACCAATTCAGAGACTGTTAAACCAGAGCTAAGAATTCGCTTTTTAAGGTCTCTAACAGCCTGAGGATTGAGAGGCTTGGCTGTTGGTTCTGGAACAGGGTCTTGCCAAATAAGTTCTTCACTTGGCACTTCTGCGCCTAAATATAGCGCTCTCGGCCCCATATCTCGATGTGTCAGCTTGTACCACGCTTTAGCAAACGCTTTTTGATATTCATCTGGGTTCGCCAAGAAACGTTCGGCAATCTTTTTGTACTCTGGATCGAACTTCACCGCTAAATCTGCCGTTGTCATGACGGGCGCGTGATGTTTACCTTTCACATGAGCATCAGGTACGGATTTATGCAACGATTCATCCGTCGGAATCCACTGAATGGCTCCAGCAGGGCTACGGGTTTGCTGCCAGTCGTTGTTCAGCAAGTTAGACAAATATAACGTGGTCCACTGTGTTGGTGCCTGAGTCCAAGCGCCTTCCAAACCACTGGTTATAGTGTCTTCAGAATGGCCCTTGCCGCACTTGTTTTTCCAACCAAGGCCTTGCTCTTCAAGCGCTGCTGCTCCCGGCTCACTATCTAAACAGTCCGCGGGTTTATGAGCGCCGTGCATTTTGCCAAAAGTGTGTCCGCCAGCAATAAGGGCAACCACTTCTTCGTTATTCATCGCCATACGTGTAAAGGCAGTACGGATATTTTTAGCTGACCCTGCTGGATCTGGTTTACCCCTGGGACCTTCGGGGTTGACATAAATTAGCCCCATATGAGTGGCCCCCAAAGGGCGCTTCAATTTACCATTCTTACCATGACGATCACTGGCAAGCATTTCAACTTCTGGACCCCAGTAAACTACATCGGGTTCCCAATCATCGGTACGACCACCAGCAAACCCGTAGGTTTCAAATCCCATATTTTCCAGCGCCACGTTGCCAGTCAAAATCATAAGGTCTGCCCATGATAGGCCGTAGCCGTATTTTTGTTTCACCGGCCACAACAAGCGCCGTGCTTTATCTAAGTTGCCATTATCTGGCCAACTATTGAGAGGGTTAAAGCGTTGTTGCCCGCCATCACCACCGCCACGGCCGTCCAGTGTGCGATAGGTGCCAGAGCTGTGCCATGACATGCGAATAAAAAATGGACCATAATTTCCGTAATCTGCAGGCCACCAATCTTGAGAGGCAGTAAGCAAAGCATTGATATCTTGTTTAACCGCCTTTAAATCCAGTTTGTTAAATTCCTCCGCATAATTGAAATCGCTACCCATAGGGCTTGAGCGTGTATCGTGATCACGTAGAGCAGACAGGTCAAGCTGGTCAGGCCACCAAAAATTATTGGATTTTGCCTTCCCAGCAATTACCTTAGTGCTACCCATAGCGCCTTTAGGTTTAGATATCTCATCTGCGCTAGCGTAATAAGTGCTAACGGTTGCAAAAATACCTACTAATGTGGTTGTCATCAGTAAATGTCGTTTTTTCATGGTAACTCCGTTCATCGTAATGCTGTTTTAACAGCAGTGATTAAGTAGTAATGACGTTCAACAGCAGAGTAGCGAGATAGTATTGATAAATAAAATAAATTAAATGAATTAGTATAATAGGATATGGCTGTTGCTGTAGGAAGGGGGCAACGTCTCTGCCGGCGGAGCTTAATGTCGAAATTTCACATGTGAATCTGGCTAGATGTATCTGCTCGTCGGTTATTAATAATATAACTGTTTATTTGTACAGTGATATGTTGTACTTTAAAAGTGTTGAAATATAACTTAATTAATGAGGCTTAAAAAATGATCGGATACATAACATTAGGTACAAACGATTTAGAACGAGGCGCCAAATTTTATGATGAATTACTGTCAGAGATTGGCGCTAAAAGATTTATGGAAGATGATACTTTTATCGCGTGGGCAGTAGCTCCGGATAAGCCCAGTATCGCGATTACAAAACCATTTAATGGAGAGTCCGCAACAATTGGTAATGGCGTTATGGTTGCGCTTGCTGTAGAAAATCCACAACAAGTTGATGCATTGTATGCAAAGGCTATTGAACTTGGCGCTACTGATGAAGGGCCCTCTGGAAAGAGAGGAGAATCGTTTTATGCGGGTTACTTCCGTGACTTGGATGGTAATAAGCTCAACTTTTTTTGCATGACGTAAATGGATGTTTAACCGGCCTGGTTCAGCGCCCATATAGCATGCTGTTTGCTACTGGGCGCCACTGTGGGTTAGTTAACCCCTAGCTGTAACTCTATGTCCAGGGCGGTATTATTTTGTACTAAATTGATGACCGTGCGACTTTCCCCCGATACTTTCAAACCATTTTTATAGGCCAAGGCATATAGTTTCTTCCATTCATTCTCGCTGTTGTCGGGCTTTTCATCTTTCTTGCGTATTGAGTGAAAGCTAATATAGCGAAACGGTTTTAGTGTTTCAAAACGGTAACGACCAGATTGCCGAGCATTATTCTTTACTTCAAACCCTATCTTTGCAGTAATGTTACTGGGGGGCATTTTATCCAAATCTTTATAAACGTAAATAAGTGGGCCAGTAATTTCTGTCCGTGCTTTTTTGACCACCGCGATAGCCAGTGCTTTTGCGATCCCTTCGCTCTTAAGTCGCATTTCATCGCCCGACATGGTGACTTTTTTATAAAAGTATTTTATTGAAGGAGATTCTGCGATCTCAAAGGGTGGTTGTTCTGCCAATACAGTATTACCTTTGCCAAACCCAATAAAACAGGTGATGATCATTAGACGTAATGCTGCGTTAATGGCCATTTTACGAGGTGTACGTGATGGATGATGTCGCATTTTGGTGTGTTGCTCCCAAGTTATTGGTATTAGAAAAGGCTTAGCCTATGGGTTGTGGAGTCACCGGGCTTCTAGCCATATACAAAATAATTAAAATATTTTAAGCTTCCTTTATCTTACAGGCAATGCATTCAGTGGATATTAGCCACTAAGGAAATTAAATGAATCGCGGGTTAATGCAACTTATATCCAAGCATATTTTATTGCGCAGGTTTTCTTTATGATTATTTCCTTTGTTGTTTTTTTGGTCGGGTTTACCCTGGTTGGTTTATCATCAGTTTGGAAAAGTCGTGGCACCGCACAGGACTATTACCTTGCCAGTGGCTCAGTGAAACCCTGGTTGGTTGGTTTATCGGCCGTTGCAACCAATAATAGTGGTTATATGTTTATCGGGGTCATTGGTTACACTCATGCCACCGGTCTTGCCTCCATCTGGTTAATGATCGGTTGGATTACAGGCGATTTTTTATCCTCCATGTTTGTCCACTCTCGCCTCAAGGAGGCCAGTACAAGAACAGGGGAGGTCAGTTATGCCGGTGTGCTCAGCAAATGGTATGGCGCTGAAAACGGCCGATTACAGCGACTTATAGGCATTGTTTCGTTGTTCTTTTTGCTGGCTTACGCTAGTGCGCAGCTGGTCGCTGGCAGTAAAGCCCTGCACGTGCTTTTTGGCTGGCCGTCCTGGGCTGGAGCGGTACTCGGTGCAGTACTGGTTGCCTTGTATTGCTTCGCGGGGGGGATTCGTGCCTCTATCTGGACTGATGCCGCCCAGTCTTCGGTGATGATAGTGGCTATGGGCTTGCTAATGGTTGTTGCTACCTTATCCATGGGTGGTGTTAGTGATGTAATTATACAGATGCAGGCTGTAGAAGGTTTCCTTGACTGGTTCCCTCGGGATCTAGCGCTACCTGGGCTAGCAGGCGGCATATTGTTTGCGGTCAGTTGGCTGTTTGCTGGGTTCTCGGTTATCGGCCAGCCTCATATTATGGTTCGTTTTATGGCACTCGATGGTCTCAAGGCTATGCGTCGGGCAAGACTTTATTATTACCTTTGGTTTAGTGCATTTTATATGATGGCAACGGTTGTAGGACTGCTATCACGTGTCTACCTTGGCGAAAGCGCCACCTTTGATGCAGAGTTGGCTTTGCCCGTTATGGCCCAACAGCTTTTGCCACCCGTATTGGTCGGCTTGATCCTGGCGGGTATTTTTGCCGCCACTATGTCAACTGCAGATTCGTTGGTGCTGAGTTGTTCGGCGGCTATTACTCA
The DNA here is from genome assembly GCA_913063495.1 of uncultured Gammaproteobacteria bacterium. GTDB lineage: Bacteria > Pseudomonadota > Gammaproteobacteria > Pseudomonadales > Ketobacteraceae > 42-54-T18. The sequence goes on from CAJXXT010000062.1 coordinate 12,234, forward strand.
CGACTTGCTACCGAGCAAAATTGAACACCCGTTACTGATTAAAATGGCGACGGTAGCAATTGCCTTTGCCGCCCTGTGTTGGGCCTTGGCAAATGAACAAAGCGTTTTCAGTTTAGTTATTATGGCTTGGTCGGGTCTGGCCAGCGCGTTTGCGCCCCTGCTTATCTTCTTATGTTTGGGCAGGCAGCCAAGCCAGAGGTTGAGCATTTTGGCTGTTGCTACCGGGTTATTGGTTGCCATCCTTTGGCGTTATATGGGTTGGCATTCAGCTGTCTACGAAGGTTTGCCCGGGATTATTGCGGGGTTATTGGTACTGGTTTTTTCACTGCGCCCACGTACCGACTCAAAATTGATCAATCAAGTGTGAAAAAGGTGGTTCGCATATCTCTCAGAGGTATGCGAACCACCATGGAAGGTAAATCGGTATTGTTAGCTGCTACTTCGGGAAGAAAAGCTCACCTTAAAATTATTCGACAATACCGGTGCAGGATTAAATATCACATTAACCTTATTCAAATCACAGGCCGCTGTGATAGTTAATTGATGCACTATCAACCCCATATTTAGCGGCATCATGATGTCCGCCAAGCTCGCGCCAATACAATTGTGGGCTCCCTTACCATAAGGCGCGAAAGCGGGTTGTTTAAACTCATTTCTCTCTTTACTGTTGCGATTAATATCAAATTTCTCAGGGTTCGGAAAATAGTCGGGATTAGTATGATCCGCCGTGGTGAAAATAATCACGCTCTCTCCCTTGTAAACTTGATGGTCTTGGAAAACAAAATCTTTTGCTGCCGTACGCGTTATACCAAACCCAGTAGGCTGCAATCGCATGGTTTCTTTTACCAAGCCATTTAGATCTTGCATAGATCGTAAAGTGGCAAGGTCGGGAACGCCATTTGCAAAGTGTGTATCCACTTCGGTTTGAATGCGCTTATACAGCGCAGGATCGTTCAGTAAACGAAATATCATAAATCCCATGGTGGCAGCGACAGTATCCAAAGCGGCTACAAAGGGCAGGAGTGCATGCATCCCTATATCACCCTCAGTAAACCATTCTGGTTTTGCCTTCATCGCAGGGAGAATGTCATCCAAATACTGTGGAGAGGTTTGTTTGTCTTCTTCTGACCGTTGTTCTGATAACTTCAGTGTCCGCTCAACGTGTTTTTTGGTAATGGCTGCAGCCAAAAGTATCTTGGGTGTGTATAACATTATCTTGGGCCATTTACGCAGACCAAATACATTCATTACAGAACTAAAAAGATAAATCATCTGTTCCACTTTTTTATGGCTGGTCTTGTAACCCTGCAGGTTGTACCCAATTTGATTAGAGATCATATGGCGAGAAAGGGGGCCGAAGCGAATGCGCTTTTTATTGATATTACGAGTAATCAAATCTTGAATAGGACTCGCAAGATCTGGGATTTTATCTTTGAAAGCTGATTGAACAAGATGCGGAGACATTAACTTTCGTTGAAATTTATGAATCTCACCATCAACTCCCACAACGCCATGGGGGCACCCCATATGCTCAAACGCTTCTCCCCAAAATCCCTCTACAGTAAAGCAATCCTTTCCTTCTCCAGCAACAAATCGATTTGCATCTTGTCCTGCAAGAATAATGTATTTTTGATGGGCTGCACGAAATCGAAACACATTGCCATATTCCCCATAGGCCTTTTTAACAAAATCATGGGGGTTGCGAAGCAAAGGTAAAGCACTGCCTAGCAGTGGTAATCCGGAGACTAGCGGTGGGCGAATGATGTTGTGCTGTGGGGTAACGGTATCAGTGATGTGAGACATGAAATTTTCCCTTTTTAGTAGAAATGGACACCCAGTGACTATTCAATAGTTATTACGTTCTCTATACTGAATCATCTTAACCTGAGGAAATGTGTAAATCGATCAGGTTACAAATAAAAGCTATTAGGCTTAACAATGAAAGAAAAAACCACCAAGAATCAACGGCGTAGGCCAACCCAAGCACGAGCGAGAAAGAAGTATGATGCCGTATTGGATGCTTGCACTCAGGTTTTGACCGCTCAGGGGTACACGAGCGCCACCATGATGGAGCTGTCTCTGGAAAGCGGTGTAGCCGTGCCAACAATCTATCAATACTTTGAAAATAAGGACGCTATCTTTCTTGCATGGATTAACCGAGTGATCGACAACGTATTATCCCAGGTAACAGTATTGGCAGGGTCACTGGAAAACCAGTCGTTGGAACAATATGTTGAGGTGCTCATTAAAGGCGCGTTAATGATGGTGGACTCTTACAGTGTGAGCATTCAACAAATGCAACAGGGAGTGCCGCGCATGCTGTCCTCTAAAGTGATTGCTACCATGGAAGATAAAACGGTAACGATGGTTGAATCGTTATTTGAAACACCGATCAACAATGCAGCTCTGACCGACCTGCATTTTAAAATACAAACCCTTGTTCGACTGATCACGGGGTATTTTCTGCAAACCCTGTCCAATACCGATCGAAAAATTGATATTGATAAAGAAGCGGTGGAGTTATCGCGGGTCGTTAATTTGTATTTGGAGGGAATAGGATTAAAGGGCAGGGTGCCTGGGTTGATGTAGGTTGAACTTAGAATACAATCGTTTAACGAGAGTCTCACCGAAGGGGATTAGAATAGATCTGTTTGGCTAGTATCATTCTGTGATTTTTCTTTCCGCATAGATTATTACCTTTTTGATATTTACTAAAGGTGAGGGCATAGAACCGAGCTTTGTTTCACCTCGAGCGTATTTACTCATATTTTGTTTAGTAAAGCCAAACTCTAACGCTAGGTCTGAAAGATTCATTAAGTAAGGTGTGGCGCTTTCGATCATAGCGTGAGGGATAGCCTTTCTAACATTAAGCAAGGCGCTTTTAGTTGCCTCGTAAGCGTTTACTCCTTCACGAGAAAAGGTAAGGGCTAATGACCCTTTTAAACCAATGCCTGGTACAGAGTCATCACAACCTGCCTCAAACAATGCATCAAGGTGGTTTTCATTATCGTGTAGCTTGAAGATTAGCTCGAATTTATATGTGTTCATTTGTTAACCCTCCGGTGTTTCGCATTTATCTACAATAGTTCTGATGGTTCTTGCGTGATTCTCTGGGCTTCGAGGGTTTGGCCATTCTGCACTAAAACCATGCGAAATTTGTTGATATATTGAACTGATTTAGGCTAGAGTGTCGCACCCGAATTAGCTCGTTTTGGATTTAGGGCGGGTATGCGCCCCTAATTTGTTGAATAGAATGGTTAGAAGTCAGTTTTTAATGGAGAAATAAGAGTGAAGTATTTTGTATACGTTGTAACAGCACTTTTTTTAACAGGATGTATGACGCTAGATTATAAAGTGGATGAAACCAATGGAGCTGTGCCCCTAAAAGTTCATACAAACATGAAAGAAAATAATATAAAAGTTAGATACCAGGGGGTAAGTGATTGTTCGAATTACCCTGGTGAAATCATGGCTATTATGAACTCGAAAGTGATAGGTATTGAAGGAGGTCGCGAAGTTACTACTAAATTGGCACTTAATGAGAGATCTATAATCAGCATTCAAGGTATATTACCGATGGATGTTGGAGTTTCTGATATCCTATTTGCACATCAACGCGAACAAGTCGCCAATGATTACGCTTCCTCGCTAAGAGAGCTGTACTTTGTTTTTAATCCGAAGGCAGGGTTTTCTTACGAATTAGGCTTCAACTTCAGGAATGGAGAAGTACATACTGAAGCGCTTGAAATATCACCTAGCGGTTCTTTAAAGAAGGTCATGTCAGGTTATTTGCCTGAAACTTGTAGAAATATAAACATTAGGCAATCTTAACGTAAGAGCGCTAGCAGTAACTAATGCATGCGTTGTAGTGGCCAAGTTATGTTGGTGTTGCTTGTGTTTAAAAGAATAGGCGTATTACAAACAGGAGTCTTGTGATGACCCCGTTATGCAAAGTTTACCTTAGCCTCGCTAGATAGAGTGTTGTGCGCCGCTGGGCAATCGCGGGGAAAGGAATAGCCTTTAAATCACGGCTCGATATGTCGGATGACCTTCGTGCGGGTCGAGTGTTGATCTGAACCTTATCTGCCCAACTCGCAAACAAATAACGCCAGCTGTTTTGCTATTGCGTGATATTTTCAGAGAAAAGTTTGCTCAGTTATTAAGTTGTTAATAGAAACGCATTACTACAGGGCTGAAGCAGCTTGCCTACCTCAGCCCCACAAACTACTTGTATCGAGTGAGCAGGAACTTATTCAAATAAGTGTCTCCACCCTCTGGCCCGTCAGGTTTTACAGCGTAGTTTGTTAGTGTAATTAAGCCACCATCTTCTAATAGCTCATAATCAAATACTTCAATAGACCCTTGTTTTTTAAGTTTGGTTTCTGGTCCGCAACCGGAATTTGGGCTTATTTCAGAAACGTTATATCCTCCGAATACGCAACGTTCGAAGTCGTAGTGGATGACGACTCCTTGTTGTGTCGTTGTTTTTACAGTGCTTGTAGCTAAGTCACCTACCTCGTAACTGATCAAGTTTTCTGAATTAAAGGTCTTATTGCCAGAGAATAAAACGTTACCCTCATCGTCTTTATCAATCTTAAACGTTACGCCACCAACGGAACCTTTGAAGTCTGTAACAACCCTTGAATAAATGCCGCTATCTGATATGCGGATATCATTATCGTCGGTGACCTTATCAAAAGGTTTTGTCCAAATCAGTGAGCCATCGGTTGTTGATCTTTTCTCTATGCCTTCTGAGCTGGCATAAATGTATAGATTGTTATCTTCGCTCAGCTTCATCTGGGTGGTGTACCTGCTGAATCTGCTCGTTATGTCTTCAGATGGGGAGAATTGATAAAGCTCCTGTTGATTCCAATCGTAGGCAGTAACTGTAGGGCTTTCGTCAAGTCGATCTATAAGGAAATACTTTTCGGAGGTTGCCAGTGCCAAAATTTCATAAGTGCCAATGATTTGTTCGAACTCAATCTCGCCGTTCCAGGCTGTTTTTTGTAGAACCTTTTGTGATGTAGCAGTGTCTGTGCGTACAAACCACTCTAGTAGGTAACCGTCGTCGAGGAATTGTTTTAGAGAAACGCTGCTCGCATTGTCTCGGGTTGTTACATTGATGATTTCTCCTGTTTGAGACACTTGAGCTATAAGGCTGTGCCGCTCAAAGGTTTTTAACATGAAGTTGCCACTAAAAAACGCAACGTCATCATCGCTAACCTGAAGATGAAAAGTAGAAGAATAAGTTTCTTCTCCTTCTAGCCCTATAAGTGACTTGAATTGTTCTTCATCAATTGACCAGAGAACCCCGTCTTGTAACGAAATAAGTGCTAGCGCTCCGTGGGTACCTTCGCTAAAAAATGTGTCATCATCAATCCAGTGAATATTTAGCTGGCCATAACCTTCTGCAGGAATGGAGGATAAATGATGTAAATCACCCGCTGTATTAATTTCAAAAGCTTCAAGCTCAGACCATTTTCGAGTTGTTATGTAATACCGGTCGTCACCCATTTTGTCAATTTGAGCATCGTAAACCGAGTCTGTTTCTTGTTGCCATAAAAAGGGAGTGAATGCACAGGCGGTGAGAAATAAAGCTAACAGGGGGATGGTCCATTTTTTCATAATAATTCCTTTTATGCGTTTTTATTGTTTTTTTTATAGAGCCGCAGGGGATCTTAACGAATTACTGGGTATCGGTCTGTAGGATATGTCTCACACTGAAGGTCTTTCAGGCCCAAAGGGTTTTAACCAAAATATCAGTACCGGCATAATAAAAAAGTCGGCAAACAATGCTAATACTACGGTGGATGAAAGCAATATACCGAACCACACCTGCGCATCCATAATGGAGGTGAGTAGGGCGGACCAACCCAGTACCAAGGTGACGGAGGTTATAATCAACGCTTTACCCACTTCGTGTAGGGTTTGGCGAAAGGCCTCGCGGTAGTTGCCTAAAAGTTCAAACTCCAATTTAAAGCGCGTCATCATATGGATAGTGTCATCTACCGCAATGCCAATCGCAATAGTAGCGATAAGTAATTTACTGACGTCTAGATTGACACCCAGCCAGCCCATTATTCCACCTACTATCAAAATAGGGGCAACATTCGGTATCATGCTGACCAGTCCCATTTTTAATGAACCATAGATAAGAGAGATGAGGATGGTGATAACGAGGAGGGCAAGGCTAAGTCCCCGTACTTGACTATCACTGATATAATTGATCAACGTCAACCATAGCGATCCGATACCGGTGGCGGATCTTTCAGATTCCATTAACGGTTGTTGATCCAGATAGGTTGTCATTTCTTTTTCGAAGTCGGCTAATACGCTGGATTCTGTGAGTTGAACGCGCATTTCTAACAAGGCTTTAGAGTAATCATGGGTAATGTAAGAGAACAGATCTTCGCCGCCTGAGAGCTCATAAACCAGCATGTATTGTGAGATAAGTTCACGAGAGTCTGGGATTGTGTAATAGGCAGGATCGTCTGCATGGAAACTTTGATTAAGATCTTTTATTAAATCCACGATGGACATGGTTTTGCGCACCAGAGGTTGATGTACTTCTGTTTCCTGTTGCACGCGTTCAAGCTCTCTTAAAAAGGCGGGTTCTTTAATGCCTCCTTCTGTACCTGAATCAAACAAATAGGCAAATGAGCTCATGCCACCCATGGTTCTGTCGATATGTTCTGTGTGCTGGCGAATCGTAATGCTTTCGTTAAAATCCGTTAAAAAATTGGAGTCAATGCGGACTTTAAATAGGCCTATTCCCGATACTAGAACCAACACCAAAAATATGGACATAGAAATGTGTGAGCGATTGATGGCCGTTTCACTGCATACCCGTAGCACTTTATCCAAACGTGTTAATGATGATGCGTTAGCTTGCTGCTTTTTAGGCATTCTGCTAAACGATAAAAAGAACGTTAATAAGGTTACGGATAAGAAAAACGCAAATAGCACACCAAACGATACATATATCGCCATATGAGAAATGGTTTTGATCGGCGCCACACTCATAGAAAAGAAACCCGCTGCAGTCGTTAAGCTGGTTAATAAGCAGGGTGTACCCACCAAATACAGGGTTTTGTGAATCGCTTGCTCTCTATCACCGGATTCACGAAAATTGACTAAAAATTCAGAAATAATATGCACAGAATGAGCAACACCGATTGCTATCAACAAGGTGGGTGTTAAACCGAACATCATATCGACGTTCCAGCCCATGGCTGCAATAAATGCAATGGTCATCATTAATGATAATGCCACAACGGTAATGGGGCCGATGACACCAATAATACGACCGCGAAAGAATATACCCAATACGATGGCGATAATGAGGAAACTTAACCCGCCTAGTTGAACCATTTCTTTTTCAATGATGCGGTTATAGGTTGCATTTAACGGTACATCCCCGGAAAGGTAATAATCCAAATCAGAGAATTGAGGTTCTGCGAGTATTTTGACGAGCGCATCTTGAGGAACCTGTGGATACAGGTTATCTAAATTGTCACCACCTTGTGGATCTAAGCGGATTTTTTCCACCGGGTCGGTACTAGAGCGGGTCATTTCAACGCTAAGTGCGCCAAGCTTATGGGTTTTATCAAACAGGTTGCCGACGTACAGTGGTTTTTTGCTGAAAGCGTTAGCAAATTCAAGTAGCTGGTTTTGTGTTAGCGGGAATTCTTCATCAATTCTTTTAATGACCAGTTCATCTTCTAAGCCAATCATTAATTCAGCGTTGGTAATGCTTCTGACTTTACTGACAAAGGGGACACGTTCCTGGATTGCTTCACTGAGCTGGTGAATCTTTTGAACAATGCTTTCATTAAATACGCCGTGTTCATACTTTGAGGCATCGTACATGATGTAAATGAGTTCATCAGATCCGAAGTTTTCACGATAGGTATTATAGGCACTGTAGGTGGGGTCGCTTTCATCAAAAAACGCTTCAAAGCTATTGTCCATGCGTACAGTTTGTGCCAAGTACATGGCCCCGCTCAATATGGCAGTGCACAAAAGAAGCACTACCCAACGATTTCTAAAAGACCAAACGGCCATGGCTGCAAAAAAATGATTTAAGCGCGAAAATCCAGCGGTGTTTTCGCGATATTGTTTTTCGTCTTCTGTCATGCTTCCCCCGAAAAAAGACTGATTGGTCGGTTTCGAAGGTAGTTATAACATAATTTGGTACGGGTGCCTTATATTGGTGCGGATGAATCTGCACAATATGTTTCAAGTTATGTGAGGATATCTTGGTAGAGGTCTACTATGTCTCAAATGCTTATTCGAATGTTGCTTTTCGATATTCGCCGGGGCTTTTTCCGGTTCTACGTTTGAAAGCTCTAGTAAATGCACTCTGCTCTGAAAACCCCAGTAAAAAGGTAATATCAGTCATGGAGTTTTTGGTATCCGCTAAATATTGAAAAGCCAACTCATTGCGAGTCTCTTCGATAACCGCTGAAAAGTGCATGCCTTTATTCTTCAGTCGTCGTTGTAATGTACGAGGTGTTAGCTCCATGATGGCGGCAGCGTCTGTTAGCTCGGGTGTTTTTTTCGGTAAGGTTTCTTTGATGTATCCTTTTATCACGTTCAAGAACGTTTGGGGCCCATCAATATTTTCGAGTTGCTCTTCTGCGTGTTGTATTAGTCGGCCTTTCATTGTTTTGTCGGTTTTTTTAATCGGTGTGCTGAGCAAGCTAGCGTTGATTTCTAACGCGTTAAACTTCGCGCTGAATTCAACAGGGCAATTAAAAAACTGTTGGTATGGCAGGGGGTCTTGGGGGGCTGGGTGACTAAAATAGATGTGGTTGGGTGATAAATTTGTGTTTGTAACCCACCGACCAAAAGCAACCCAGCCAGTGATAGCTTCTTCTGCTTGAGTTGCTAGTGGCGTAAAATCAGTGTCCCACAGCATTCGCAAGGTATCCCCTCTAGGGCTCACGATAAGGGAGCCCATGCTCCCCACCAAATCCTGATAGCGGTGTTGGCAATGTATAGCTTCATGCAGCGTGTGGCAGCATGTCATGATATAACCTAACACCCCCCATCGCTCAGGTTCTGCGGATATCCCCAAATGTAGACCAAAGGCTGGGTCGTTTGTTAGGTTTTCACCGGCCTTCAGTAACGCTGTATAGATACCGGAAGGTAAAAGGCTGTCACCGTTCATGATGTCGGAATGGTTTATATCAAGGGATTGGCATATCGCTTTTGAGTCATGTCCGCACCGGTCTAAATAGGCCAGTAAAGAGCGCACGATGGGCTTTGATATTTTGTAATTGATGCTCATGGTCTCATTCTAATGTTGATTAGAATGAATTCAACCTGACAATTTAGCTCAAGTAATGAGTGCATTGGATTAGCCCGGTGTCGCCTGGGGTCAATACAATATAATCGGTAACCCGTTACGCTCCGGTTTCAGCTAAATGGTTATCCCTATAAAAACAATAAATAGCATAGGTTTTTTATGATCCAACATGTCGCCTGCGTCTTCATCCTGTGCCTGTCATTATTCTTATGGGGGTGTGATGCCAGTGATAGTGATAGAACTACTGATAACGGGAGCGAGAACGCGCTTGTCACTGATGTTGTCGATCCAGCGCTAAACCGGTGTGATAGGCGTGCAGAGTTCCCCTTTGATCTTGAATCTCCAGAGTTGGTGGTGCCATATCCCAACAATATATTTACAGTACCGGATTCGAGCTCCCATTCAGGCAGACGTTTAACCGTTGATAAAAATTTCCCCCTCTTCAGTAAATATTACGGCCTATTGTCTTATTGGTTAAAGCCCTTCGAAACGTTAGAAGGGTTTGGTTTGTATTCGGATTTATTTGTGCCTTTACCCGATGTGGAACTCGCACTAAGTACGGATAAATTTACGAATCAAGGTCAAGGCGTGTTTGTTATGGTGATTGATCCAGATCACCCATTTTTTGGAGAAGTTGCACCGGTTTACGCCGCATTGGAACAGCGGTATCTGCGGCTTACACCGTCGGTTCCGCTATTGGAAAATACGGACTACGCAATCGTGGTTACTGATGAGTGGCAGAAGAGCACGGGGCTTTGTTTTGATGCTTCTCCGAGTATGGTTAGGGCGTCGACCGGTGCAGTATCCAGTTCATCACCGTACGATTATGAGCCCGTATTAGCCCACTTGGAGAAAATGGGGGTGCAGAGGCAGAACGTATTATCGCTATCACGCTTTACTACGATGCCAATATTTTACGATATGGATAAGGCGCAAGATATCTTGGACGATGTAAACAACGACAGCCCCGCGGTGTTAACTGATTGGGAATTTGAAAAATCAGATAGCCCGCTTGTTGATGCTTTTGTGCATGCAAAATTGGAAACACCGTTGTTCAGTGATAATAAGGGTATTTGGCGAAACAATGCGGATGGAGTATTGGCGGTCGAGCGGCCGGAGAGTGTTGATGTCATGTTATCCCTACCGAAGAAAGAGTTGGGTGAATACCAACAGCCCTATCCATTGATGATCTATATGCATGGAACCAGCAAAAGTCGGCGCGATGTAAAAGATGTGTCTGATTGGTTTGCTAACATTGGATTTGCGACCATTGGTATGGATTCGTTGTGTCATGGCGATCGTTCTAATCCTATTAACAATGAGACGCTTTGTTATTATGAATTTCTGAACCCATTAGCTTGGCGAGACAATGGTCGAGAGTCAGTCGTAGGTTTTTTATGGCTGCTAAGAGCGATTAAAAATTTGTCAGAGGTTGATGTTATTCCTGAAGGAGGGGACGGTATCCCTGATTTTGACGTTAATCAGGTTTATGTGACGGGCGTATCGTTGGGTGCGATTCAAGGTGGGGTGCTAGCGGGCCTTGTTTCGGATATTGAAGGGTATGTGTTTAACGTTGCTGGGGCTAAATTTACAGACATCGCTTTTGACCATACCGTCGTAAAGAGCATTCTGTGGCTTACTGGGAATATTGATAGTATCAGTGGAGACGCAGATTTAACCCATCTGGTATATCTTTCTGGGTTGGTTTTCCAAAGCATGTTGGATGCCTCAGACCCCGGTGTGTTTTTATATAATGCGCGTCGTTTACGTGGCAAAGAATACAACGTATTACAACAAGGGGCTGCCTACGATAATCAAGTTAGCGGGTTGTCTGGCGCTAGTTTTGCGCGAGCAGGGGGGTGGCCGCAACTAAGCCCTTACGTTTGGGAAGCAGACCTACCCTTAGTCGAAGCACCCCATTGGGGATCTGGCTTTGTGCAGTATGATACGGCTGATCACGACATGATTTGGCGTAATGATGATCTTGCATTTGACCTACAGAGCCAGCTTCAATATTTTCTGTCGACTCTGCAGGAGACAGGGCAGGGCGTGATCAGGTGAATTATTTAGGGCTTTTAAAGGCTTCTAGTGCTGCCCCCATCATTTTATGCACCATATTCACTGCTTTCAACGGTCTAATCATCACCTTGAAGTCTGTAATCAAATTATCTTCATTCCAAGTAATCATGTCGACGCCATTAACGATTATACCGTCCATCTCAGTTTCAAACTCAAGCATGGCAAAGCCGTCATCATAGACTTCTCGAACATATTTAAAGGAATCATTGCCTATCGTCATTGCAGCACCAGTAAGATACATCTTGGTGATTGCCTTGCCTTTCTGCACGGTGTGAACAACAGGAGAGTGCATACAAGCGTCATCTGCGAGGATTTCGTCTAACAACGCGATGTTTTTGTCAGCGACAACTTTATGCCATTTTTCAATTACTTCAGGGGTCATTGGGTGATCCTCTTAATGAAAGAGAAGATACTCTAGCACTATTTGCAGGAAACCCAATTGACCACAGCGCACACTCTATTACCTTTGAAAGACGACGTCTTTTTTTGACTTTTAGATGCTGTTTATATTATTCCGTACACTCTGGATCTGCAGCGTGACCATCTTGCGATAATGTATTTATTGCAAAGGGCGCAGCATATTGAGTTGTTGTGTCGCTGTCATATTGAAATACAATTTGTTGAGTTGCGTCAACACCCATTTCCCATGCAGTTAAATTTGCGCCACTAGGCCCCAGCTCTATGCTGCTTATGCCCCAAGCTGGGAATACTGGATTGACAACAACACCTCCTGTTGGGGGGTTAAAAAGACCGCTTGGTTCGAATTCGAGTATGGATGATGTCGGTACAGTTGGTGGGAGCTGGGCAGTTATATGACCTCCGGCAATATCAACGGCTTCGTCGTCAATGTAATGGAAGTTATGCCAAGTATTGCCGCTAGCAGCTGCAGCATCCTTCACATAATATATTTTTGCTGTATGGAGTTGACCTAAAGAGTCAAATATAACAAATGAGACTGAAGCGTTGTATGTTGATGGGTCGTTGGGAGCAAAACTCATGATGCTCAATGCAGTGGCATCGGCTGGTAAATTAATACCTAAAGTAACTGTTGTTGTTTGTTCTGGTATACAAACAGTTTCGGAAAATTGTGCTAGTACTGTTTTGTGCCCAGATGACACACCCATATTGATAGTGCATTCCTCTAGCTTGCTACATTCTCCCCCCCACCCTTGAAAACTGTACCCTTGATCTGCTATTGCAGTAAGCGTCACACTGGTACTGTCAGTATAATTAAACTGGCAAGTCTCGCCGCAATTAATGTTTTCGTCAGCTGAGGTGACAACACCTCCGCCCGAATTGGTGACGGTAAGGTTGCATGCACTCAAAAATAGTGACATTAGTACAATATACAAAAGGTGCTTTTGGTTGTTGCTGTTATCCTTTCTCATAATGAATCCCTTTAATTAAATAAAAAATGGTTCAGCAGAAGATTATCATCCTAGACGGCCTCGAGAAATAATACGCATCCACTGCGTGCAGTTAGTATAGGTTTAGTATTAGCAAATGCGCAAGAAGATCTATTGCTGGGGTAGAAGGCGACTTGGTAGAAAAAGTTCTAGCTTAAATTCGAAATTCTACTTAAGGCTGATAACGAGTAGTCGTTAATTTTTGCTCTGAATCTAATTGGACCAACTCTTCAAAGATCGGAAGAGCACACGTCTGAACTCCAGTCACACTGAT